>CAMNLS010000042.1 GCA_946543495.1 uncultured Selenomonadales bacterium
AACTCGTTGACGAAATTAAAAATAACGCTAAGAAGGTCGAAGGCAAAGAGGCTATTGCTCAAGTCGCGTCGATTTCTTCCGGCGATACTGAAATTGGTCAACTTATCGCCGATGCTATGGAAAAAGTCGGCAATGACGGCGTTATCACCGTTGAAGAGTCCAAGACTATGACGACCAATCTTAAAGTCGTTGAAGGTATGCAATTCGACCGCGGCTACATTTCGCCCTACATGGTCACCGACACCGACAAGATGGAAGCTGTCCTTGACGATCCTTATATACTCATCACCGACAGAAAAATTTCATCTATCCAAGACATTCTTCCGATTTTGGAGCAAGTCGTCAAGCAGGGCAAATCGCTCGTCATCATTGCTGAAGACGTTGACGGCGAGGCTTTGGCAACTATCGTTGTCAACAAACTGCGCGGCACGTTCAAAGCTCTTGCGGTCAAAGCTCCCGGCTTCGGCGATCGTCGTAAAGCTATGCTCGAAGATATTGCAATCCTCACGGGCGGCACGGTTATCAGCGAAGAACTCGGACGCAAGCTTGACAGTGCAACCTTTGCAGATTTGGGACGCGCACGCCAAATTCGCGCAACCAAAGAAGAAACTACGATTGTAGAAGGCAGCGGCGATGCGGGCGAAATTAAATCTCGTGTTGCTCAAATTCGTAAGCAGATTGAAACCACGACAAGTGACTTCGATAAAGAGAAACTTCAAGAACGCCTTGCGAAATTGGCGGGCGGCGTTGCTGTTATCGAAATTGGCGCGGCTACCGAAGTCGAGATGAAAGAAAAGAAACTCCGCATTGAGGACGCATTGAATGCAACCCGCGCAGCTGTCGAGGAAGGCATTGTCGCCGGCGGTGGCACGACGTTTATCTCTATTCTTCCGGCTCTTAACGAGGTTAGACTTACAGGCGATGCTAAAGTCGGTGTTAATATTGTTAAACGCGCAATTGAAGAACCCGTACGCCAAATCGCCAACAACGCTGGTCAAGAAGGCTCCGTCGTTGTTAGTAGAGTCAAGAGAACGGCTGTAAATGGTATCGGCTATGACGCGTTGACCAATCAATATGTCGATATGATTAAAGCTGGTATCGTTGACCCGGCTAAGGTCGTTCGTTCGGCTCTTCAAAATGCGGCGTCAATCGCGGCTATGATTCTGACGACGGAAACTCTCGTTGCCGATAAGCCCGAACCGCCTGCACCGCCTATGGGTGGTGGCATGGGCGGCGGTATGCCCGGCATGATGTAAGGCAACGTGACGCAAACGTGAGCAACGTGACGTTGCATCCAACTGTCGCGGCTTAGTCGCCAATAAAGTCGGAGCTTTTGTCCGCGCCGGTTGCGAACGTTCACCAGTTCACGTCCGCCACTTGCGCATTGCTATTCCGAATAAATTAATAAAACGTTCATAGAAATTTCAAGCCTCTACCAATTATCGGTGGGGGCTTTTTGCTTGCCGCTAATGCCAATTAACAATCATTTTCAAAAATACTTGACAAAAAAATGGATTGGGATTATCATTGCGGCGGCTTGAGGACAGATGAGAAGCACAATCATTTGAGGAAACACGGCAACTCAAAGCGAAAACCTTCTCAAGAGTTCTACGGTCAAAAGTAAGGAGGTTTTCAAATTGAAGAAACAAGTAGTAACAGCCCTTGCAGCAACATTTATTATGGGCATAGGTGCAACCACGTCCGCAGCGGCTAATCCGTTCAGCGACGTTCCGGCAGGTCATTGGGCTTATAACTCGGTCTCCAAACTCGCGGCGGCGGGCGTCATCGAAGGTTACGGCGACGGCACTTATCGCGGCGACCGTAACATCACCCGTTACGAAATGGCGCAGATGATTGCTAAGGCTATGGCGAAAAATCCTAGCGGCGCAAACAAAGCTGAACTCGACCGCTTGGCGGCTGAATTCCGTGATGAACTCGACGCTTTGGGCGTTCGCGTTGCCGAACTTGAAAAGTATGCTGATAAAGTCATTTGGCACGGCAAGATTGAGTACACCTACACCAGCGAGCGCACCGACCCCGAAAAGAGCGGACATAAGGACAGAACCAATGATAACGGCTTCATTTTCCGTCTTGAACCCACAGCAGAAGTCAACGATCATTGGACAGTCAATGCGCGTATCGATGCTAATGTTGATATGAAGGACGACACCTCAACGGATTTTGAAGTTGTTCGTGCGTGGGCTGAAGGCGATTACGACAAGTTAAATCTTAAAGTCGGTCGCTTTGAATTCTATCCTGAGCCTGAATTCGGACTCCTCTGGGATACTGAAATCTCTGGCGCGTCGTTGACTTACGGTAGCAAATGGAAATTCAATGCTACGGCTGGTCGCGTTAAGGCTGACGGCGTAGGAGCTGGCGTCTGGGGCGAAAATCTCACGGAAGAAGATCCCGCAAGTGTCATTGGTCTCTCCCTTCAATATAATCAGGGCGAGCGCGGATTCTTCGGCGGCGGTTCTTGGTATCAAGTAAAAGATGACGACTTGATTTGGCAGAAACGTAGCGAGCACAATGACAAGAAGGCTAACATTTGGTCTGCTAACCTCGGCTACGCCTTCAATGACAAATTGTATGTCAAAGGTGCTTATGCTAAAAACAGCAAAGCCGACTTCGAGAAAGACGCTTGGCACGCTGAACTTGGTTATGGCGACTATGACGATGCCTCCGAGAAAGGTCAATGGAGCATCTACAGTGGTTATCGCAAATACGGTACCAACGTTTCTTTTGCGCCAACAACTGATGATGCAATGCGCGGAACTCGCGGTTGGGTAATCGGCGCGTCTTGGGCTCCAATGAAAAATATTGGCGTTCAAGCTAAATACTTCAAAGGCAAATATATCACTGGTCACGGCGATGCCGAGAAACTCTTCGGGCGTGTCGAATTCTTCTTCTAATTGACAAATTCATACAGAAAATATTCAGGGAGCTTTCGAGAAATCGGAGGCTCTTTTTTCGTCTTCAGATATATCTCAAGAAAAATCCTCTCGACTATGATAACTTTAATATGTGTATGCTCAATTCAGGTTGAATAAGAACTGAAAAACTTGTATTATAACATGAAAACAACATGAAAGATAGACTAAAAATTTTTTTGTGAAGTGTTGACAAGCGAAATTTTCTGCGATATCATTGCGGCGACTTGAGGGACAAGTCGAAGGAAGTCAAGAGATTTTGAGGAAACACGGCCACTCAACGTTGAACAACTTCCAAAGGCAAGTCGCGAAAGTCATCCGAGTAAATTTCTTTAGCGGCATCTTTAAGGAGGATGTTCAAAATGAAAAAGACAGTAGCAGCAGCATTAGCGGCGGCGTTCGTAATCGGCGGCGCAAGTGCAAACGTATCGGCAGCGGCTAATCCGTTCAGCGACGTTCCGGCAGGTCATTGGGCTTACAATTCGGTCTCCAAACTTGCGGCAGAAGGCGTTATCGAAGGTTATGGCGACGGCACTTATCGCGGCGACCGCAACATCACCCGTTACGAAATGGCGCAGATGATTGCTAAGGCTATGGCGAAGAATCCTAGCGGCGCAAGCAAAGCCGAACTCGACCGCCTCGCAGCTGAATTCCGTGATGAACTCGACGCTTTGGGCGTTCGCGTTGCTGAGCTCGAAAAGTATGCTGACAAAGTTGTCTGGCAGGGCAAGATTGAGTACACCTATAAGAGCCACCGCACCGATAACGTCTATGACAAAGGCAAAACCCGCGTCAATCAAGATGACTGGATCTTCCGTTTTGAGCCTATCGCGTATGTCAACGACCACTGGACACTCCGTGCTCGTATCGATGCACACACCGACCTTACGCATGACACCTCAACCGACTTCAACCTGGTTCGTGGTTGGGCACAAGGCGATTACGACAACTTCCAAGTCAAAGTTGGTAAACAACCCCTTTACACCAATGAAGACGGTATCATTTGGGATACTGAGTACACAGGCGGCGAAGTTACTTTCGGCAAACTCATGGACGGCTTGAGAGTTACGGCTTATGGCGGTCGTCTTGCTCAAGGTACGGTCGTGGGCGCAACGAGAAATGCTGGTTCTTGGAATGGACGTCAGGATGGCGTCAGTGCAAATAGCCGTTGGTATGAGGCAACTGGTCGCCTTGGCAGAGATGGCAACGATCCTTCAAGCTTCTGGGCTATCAATGTTCAGTATGACCCGGGTGCAAAAGGCATCTTCGGTGGCGCAGGCTACTACAGCATTAAAGACGATGACCTTCGTAATTTCGTTGACAGCTCCGGCACCACTTGGAGAACTTACAGCAACAACAGCGACACCAACAAGGCTAAGATCTGGTCTGCTAACCTCGGTTGGAGACTCGGCAAAGTTCAAGTTTGGGGCTCGTTTGCAAAGAACACCGAAGCTGATGTAGAGAACAACTCTTGGCAAGCTCTTGTCAAATACGGCGACCTCTATGGCGGCGGTAACCAGAACACTCACAAGGGTCAATGGGCAGTCTGGGCTGGTTATAAGAAACTCGGCTCCAATACCTCCTTGTGCGGTATCAACTGGGATGACGCTTATGCAGGCACCAAGGGTGTTGTCGCAGGCGCGTCTTGGGCTCCGATGGACAGAATCGTTGTCCTCGCTAAATACTTCAAGGGTAAATACATTGAAGGCAACGGCGATGCAGAACGTCTCTTCGGTCGTGTTGAGTTCTTCTTCTAAGCCTACACTTTCCACCGAGATAATTTCATAACGTAAATAACGGGAGTCTCCGAATAATCGGAGGCTCCTTTGATTTTCGGCTTGCAAAATTATTATCTGTGTGTGATAGACTTCAGTTAGTTTGATAAGAACTCAATAGGTCGTCAACATACTTACCAAAAAGAAAACCCCCGACCAGACATCGGGGGTTTTCACTCGTTTTCAAGGCAAAAAAAGAACGGTCACAGTTGACCGCCCTAAAAGTTTTTATCTAGCGTGCCTCATCGAATTAACGGGAATGTTAGCGACGAGTGCCACAGAATCGGAATCATTTTCTAAAGAAATTTCCATGTCGGCGCGATTTATGTTCATGTACTTCGACAGGACGCCGATAATTTCTTCCTTAATCTTTTCCATAATCTCCGGTGAAATGCTGGCGCGATCGTGAATCAATACGACTTGCAAGCGTTCCTTGGCGACCGCCCCCGATTTTTTCTCGGACATACCAAAGACCCTCTTTAAAACGTCAAGCATGGGCAGCCCTCCTTACAGCAAGCCAAAAAGCTTTTTCAGCCGAGCGAAGAAACCTTCCTTTTGCGGCTTGAGGAATGGGACGTTCTCGCCACAAAGTCGGGCGACGATATTTTTGTAGGCTTGCCCCGCCGTCGAATTGTTCATAGTGATGACGGGTTCACCTCTGTTCGTCGCCACAACTACATTTTCATCGTCGGGGACTTGCCCAATGCACGCAACGGATAAAATTTCGTCGATGTCGCCCATGTCGAGCATATCGCCTTTTTCGACCATCTGCGGACGAATTCTGTTGACAATCAGTTTGACGTTCTCTTTATCCGCACGACCGAGTTCGCCGATGATTTTATCCGCATCGCGCACGGCAGAAATCTCTGGCATCGTCACAACAAGCGCGGTATCGGCGGCGGCTATCGCTGTCTTAAAGCCCTGTTCAATGCCCGCGGGGCAGTCGATGATTATAAAATCGAATTCCTTCTTCATCTCTTCGCATAAGGTGACAAGCTGTTCGGGATTGACGGCGGACTTGTCCTTAACTTGAGAGGTCGGCAATAAATAAAGGTTCTCGTACTTCTTATGACGGACGAGAGCTTTTTTATAGGCAACGCGCCCGCTTGTCACGTCAACAAGATCATACAAAATACGATTTTCCAAGCCAAGCAGAAGGTCAAGGTTGCGCAACCCTGTATCCGTGTCAATCAACGCGACTTTATGTCCTCGCATAGCAAGCCCGACGCCGATATTCGCCGTAGTCGTCGTCTTGCCGACACCGCCTTTGCCCGACGTGATTACTAAAATCTGACTCATATAATTTGTCCTCTCATAAAAATTTTAACGTGCAACAGGTTCAAAGATAATCATGTTATCCTTAATCATGGCGCGTTCGGCTTGATTGACTTTAATGTCATCGTCGGGGGCGCGGGCTATAAGGTCTGCAATGCGAATCTGAACGGGCATGAGCCTATCCGCCACCACGCAAGCTGACTTGTCGCCGAAAGCTCCCGCATGAACAAAACCTCTGCACGTGCCGCGAATATCAATCGAACCGCCCGCAATGACTTGCGCACCCGGATTGACGTTGCCGCAAATCAGCACGGAGCAATTCGCCTTGACCTCTTGACCGCCGCGCACCGTGTGATTTATCACCATCATCTTTTGAGATTCTTCGACGCTTTCTTTAGACTTTTGCGCGGAAGCCCTGTTATTAGTGTCACGGGAGGGCGGAGCCAAGTTCGGACGTTTAAGCTCTGTGCTGAAAAGCATTCCATGCCTATGAAACATCTTGCGCAGTGCCTCGTTCTGTTCTTCGGCGAAGTAGCCTTTAGGAACGAAAACCGTCGTCCCGCGAATAAAGAAACCGTTACCCGATTGGAGCTTGTCCAAAAGATTAGCCTGCACGTCGTCGAAACTTGCGCCATTAGCGAACGTCAACTGCAAGCCGTACTTTAGCCCCTTAATCGTAACTATATCACTCATCTTAATCACCGCCTATGAATAAAAAATGATTCCTAGTGCATTATACATAATCTTTCGCCGCTTGCCAATATCCTTACAGATTTTTTTCAGCAATAACTCCTCGAAAACTTTTTACATAAACATTAGAAGTTACCTAAAAAGGTGGCAGAAAATTTTCTGTCACCGTGAACGAAGCTTCTGATTTAAACTTGCTGTTAATTTTTCCAACCATGTTTTGTGAGCCATTTCTCCAAATAGGGGCGGTCGTTATTTGAAGACTTTTCATACCAATCATTGCAGATAAAAAATTCCTCGCCACGTATCAAAAGGGGCTTTGCATAGTAACGATTTTCATTTGAGCTGTCACGAATTTTACTCAAGACCGGATAATTAAGGTGGAAAGTATCTTTGCTATAGTTCGCGTTCTGCATGTTTTGAACGTCTTCTTCACTCGCCGCGCCCTTTTCCAACAACACGCGAAAATCTTCGTTCGCTAATTTTCCAATTGCTTTCTTGCCGTCTGAAGTGGATATTTTTGGCTTAATATTGCCGTTTAAATTATTACGCGGAGTTGAAGTGGATATTTCTTCGTTGCTCTCTTCTAAGTTATAGAACATGCCATAAAGTTGAATACTTCTGGAAAAAAGCTCGGAAGTATCGTTAATCACGCCGCCATTGCAAAGCTTAATAACGGGAGTCAAAATTTTCTCTTTAAAAGTTTCGTTATGCATTAACTTAAAGCGAAAATTGAGGTCAAGTTCATTGAAAATACTTTGCAGTTTATCGACAGCCGGGACAAGCAGTTCTTCAACGTTGTTAAAGATTTTTGGTGCGGCAAAAATAATTTCGCCCTCATTTGTGTTGAAGAAACCTTTCAGGCAAAAAGCCGCCCGCGCCATTTTCTCCAAAACTTTAGCAGTCGTTTTATCTTTGCTACCGTAATTTAAGCCGAGCGTGTGAAAAGCAACTTCGACTGCGTAAAAATAATTTTTGTTGTCTTCGATAGACAATCCGATAAGGTCGCATTCGCCCTGCTTGATTAGCTGAGTCAAGCCAGTATTCTTTTTGAAGATCTCAAAAGGAATTTCCAAGTTGACAAAACCCATTTCATCATTATTATCATCGTCGGAATTATTAAGGAGCTTTCCGCCAAACTCTTTTTTGAAAGATTCATCAAGCAATTCAAGTAAGGGTTCAAGTTCGTCAAGATTTTTCAGTTCCCAACTTGTAGAAGGTTTCCAATTTGTTTGAACAATTTTACACGCTTTGACATGCCGAAGCCAAGAATAAATCAGAGACTCACCCATTTCCAACTTCATGATAAAACCTCCTGTAACAAAAATTTTTTTCATTATAAATAGTATACTTAAGTTTCGCAACATGAACAAAAATTTTTTAAGACAATGGATTAATAAGCCCCATTTATAAATTTATTCGCGCTGATTGACTTTAGGATAAAGAAAATCTATAATCGTTGCAAACGTTACAAATTTCTTTTAGGAGGGTGTATCTATGGCGAAACCGCTTCAAATTATGGAAACAGTCTTGCGCGACGGACATCAATCGCTGTTGGCAACTCGTATGCGCTATCGTCAAATGGAGCCAATGCTGGCAAGTCTCGATAAAATCGGCTATAAAGCTCTGGAAGCTTGGGGCGGCGCGACCTTCGACAGCTGTTTGAGATTTTTGGACGAAGACCCCTGGGAACGCCTCGACAATCTTAAGAAGAACCTCAAGACCCCGATTCAAATGCTCCTGCGCGGACAAAATCTCTTGGGCTACAACCACTATTCCAACGACGTGGTAGAAAAATTCGTTCAGCACGCGTCCGCACACGGTATCGGCGTTTTCCGTATCTTCGACGCCCTTAACGACGTTCGCAATCTTCGCGTAGCGATTAAAGCCGCGCTTGCCTGCCCCGAAAAGCCCGAAGTCCAAGGTTGCTTAGTCTACACGATTAGCCCCGTTCATACTAATGAAATGTTCGTGGAGCTTGCTAAGGAACTTCAAGAAATGGGTTGTCACAGCGTCTGTATTAAAGACATGAGCGGCTTGCTTGCTCCTTACGCCGCCGATGACCTCGTTAAGAAACTCAAAGCCGGTCTCGACATTCCCGTTGAACTGCACACGCACTGCACGTCGGGCTTTGGTCATGCCACGTACCTTAAAGCGATTGAGGCGGGCGTTGACATCGTCGACTGTGCGTTAAGTCCGTTCTCAAGTGACACGTCCCAACCTTGCACTGAAACTATCGTAGCAATGCTCCAAGGGCACGAACGCGACACTGGGCTTGACCGTCAGGCTATGACGC
>CAMNLS010000043.1 GCA_946543495.1 uncultured Selenomonadales bacterium
AATCTCTGTCAATCGTCAAGATGAGGTCGTAGCCGGGCTTAGGCTCCTTCTTGCCCAAGATTTGAACGGGCTTGCCCGCCACGTCAACTTCAACTTGCTCGCCGCCGTTCTCGCCGCGAATCATTTTATCGTAAACGCGCTCCAATCCGAACTTGCCGATGATGTCGCCGGACTTGTAGCCCTCTTCCTTTTTAGCCTCAAGCTCGGCATCGGAAATTTCGCTGACGTAGCCGAATGTGTGCGCGCCCTCCTGCTTGAGATAATAATTTCTAATCGGCTGAACTTCGATGACGACGCCTGGATATAAATCCTTTTGCTCTTCGATAATCGTTACGATGTCTTGCGAAACGTCGGGGCGAATTCGTATTGGGTCGAAGCCAGAGTGAACGGAAATTTTTTGTTCAATCTCTTCTTGCGGCACGTTGAGTAGTTTGGAAATGCGTTCGACGACTTCGGGCTTGATTGGTTCAGTCAAAGGCAAGAGTGATACGCTGAAGCCCGGACGATTCGTCACGAGGAGTTGACCGTTTCTATCGTAGAACGTGCCACGCGGAGCCATTGACGGAATAATTCGTATGCGGTTGCCGTCGGCGAGACCAGCATAATATTCGCCGTCATAAATTTGCAGATAGCCGACACGAGCAATCAAAATCGCAATGATGAGCGTCGCCATGACTGCAAGCGGTTTGAGTCGCCCGATATATTCTTCGCCATTGTTCGAGTTGTCAATCACGTTTATAATCCTCCCCAAGCGTGAGGCTTGACCCAGCGGTCGCGCCTTAGTCATTGATAAAGTCGGAGCTTGTAGCCGCGCAAGCGCGACGCTTGACCCAGCGGTCGCGCCTTAGTCATTAATAAAGTCGGAGCTTGTGCCCGCGTTCGTACGCAACGCATGCGCATTGCTACTTGCGTGACCCAGTTGGATGCAACGTCACGTTGCTCACGCTTGGATTATAACATGCAAAGGAGAAATTGAAAGTGGAAAATTTCAACGCGCCAATCGTCGCGGCAATGAAAAAGTATTCGGCGGACGGGGTGATTGCCTTCCATACGCCAGGTCATAAACAGGGGCGCGGAGCTCATGAACTCTTGCGCGAACTCTTGACGGCGGAAGGACTAAGGCAGGAAGTTTCGCTTATGGAGGAGCTTGACGACTTGCACGCGCCGCACTCTTGCATAATGGAAGCTCAAGCTTTAGCGGCTAAGCTTTGGCACGTGGACGAATGTTTATTCATGGTCAACGGCACGACTTCAGCGGTGCAAGCAATGCTTTTCGGGACGCTCAAGGCGGGCGACTTAGTTATGGTTCCGCGCAATGCTCATCGGTCGGTTATCGCAGGGCTAATCCTATCGGGAGCCGTGCCAATCTTCTTGCCAGTGGAATTCAACGACGAATTTAATTTGCCGCTCAATGTCAGCGTCGAGACGATTGAACGCGCCATAAAAAAATTCCCACAAGCGCGGGCGGTGTTATTAGTGTCGCCGAACTATTACGGCGTGGCGGCGGACTTGTCGACGATTGCAAAGCTTGTTCACGCGGCGGGAATGCTCTTGCTAATCGACGAGGCTCACGGAGCGCATTTGACGTTCTGCGACGAGTTGCCGACTTCAGCAATGGAAGCGGGCGCAGACCTTGCCGCGCAGTCGACGCACAAAATTTTAGGTTCATTGACGCAAAGTTCAATGATCATGCTCAAGGAAGGTTTCATCAACGTTGAACGAGTCAAACGGGCGGCAAGCCTCCTGCAGACGACCAGCCCGAATCAATTACTGCTTGCGTCATTGGACATCGCACGCTTGCAAATGGAACGCGACGGACGAAAAAAAATCTGCGCGGCAGTCGAGCTGTCAAAAGCACTGCGCATAGAGATAAAAAATATTCACGGGCTAAAGGTCTTTGACTTCGCGAACCTAGACCCGACTAAGGTTACAGTGAACGTTCAAGGCTTAGGACTTACGGGGCAAGAGGCGGAAGAAATTTTACGCCGCGAGCTGAAAGTTCAATGCGAACTCTCGGACGCGGCGAATCTGTTATTCTTAATCACCTTCGCGGACGACTTCGAGACAACTTCCAAGCTTATCGACGCGCTGAAGCATTTGCCACAACGTCCGCCGATAAAAATCTTGCCGCCGCTGATGTCGAAGTCAATTTCCGTTGCCAAGCTCAGCCCGCGTGAAACTTTCTATGCGCCCGCCGAAGTCGTCGCGTTGAATGAATCAGTCGGGCGAATTTGCGCAGAGGAGATAACGTTATATCCGCCGGGGATACCGCTTATAATGCCGGGCGAAGAGATTTCTGCACACGTCATCGAGTTAATTCATCAGTCAACGGGGCGCGTTATCGGCGCGAACGACTCAATCTTAGCAACGATAAAGGTCATTAACGAACGGGAACTTCCAAGTCGTCGAGCGGTTTGAACTCCATGCCGTCGGGCGTCTTCAAAATTATTTCTAACGTGTCGCCGCTCGTCACGGGGTCAGCGAAGTCGACGGGTTTGCCATTAACTTTTATAACAAAACTTATGCGGCTCTTTGCGGGCGGCGGTTTAAAGTTGACGGCAAGCAGTGCATCGCTCACCATGACAAAATTTTTCTCTTCGCGCTCGTAGATGATATCTGCGCCGTCTTCGATGATAGTGTTCTCGTTGGAAATGCGCCCGTTGACGCTCAATAGAACAGTTGTTGCCGTCGGGATTGCATACTCTTTGTCGTTGTAGAAAATTTTAATGGCGGCGGCTTTGTTCTCGTCCTTGATAATCGCGCCGACCTTAATCGCGTCATTGGCAACGTATTCAATAGCATCGCCCGCATGCGGCACGTCGGAAACTTCTGCGCGGTCGCCGTTAAGGAAGATGTCGGGCATGCAGACGTAGTGAGCTTTACTGCCGTTCAACGTGTAGTGAATCTTCTTGCCCGCCGGAGGATAGTTCGCAAGCCTTAGTAGCTCGCCGATATTACGTTTAATATTCGTGTTAAGCTCGTCGCCGTCTTGAAGCTTTCGACTAGGCAAGCTTACTTCATCGTTGACTAAAAGCTTTGGCGCAACGGAAAACTCCTTGCCGTTGACAGTAACAGTAAACGTCGGCTCAAGGGCAATGATGTCGTCGATTTTTACTTGTGCGCTAACGCCGTCTTCGCCCGGCTCAATTACTATGCGGCAGTTATCTTCAAGCGGCGTTTCCAAAGTCGCGGGCTTGTCGTTTACAAGAATCTTTGCAAGGGTGCCCATCGTCCCCGCAAAAAATTTTTTCTCGCCGTTAAGAGTGATGCCGACACCGAGTCCAGGCTTGCCGTTGAACTTCTTATAATCAATGCCCGCACTCAAGATAGCGTCGCTGACAGTGAGGTCGCGGAAGTGGAAAAGGTTTACCTCTTGATTGTTAATCGTGACGTTGAAGAAGTGGAAAGTATCCGTCGACGCAACTTTAAGAATTCCAAGCGGCGTGGCGGCATCGGGCGATTGCAACGCGGCAGGAATATTTTTAATGCCTTCGACCCTATCGGGCTTGCGAACGGCTACATGGTCAAGCGGCATGTTCAGAGCTTCGGCAACAAGGTGATTCAAGTTAGGAGAGAGAGCACCGCCGCCGACTAATAGCAACGCTTGCGGCGGGTCATTGCCGTTGAGTTCCAAAATCGTCTTGGCAATGGCATTAGCAATCATGCCGACGTGTTCATTAATTGGCATAAGAATTTCTTCCGCCGTCAAGTTGTAGGGGCGTCCGAGTATGTCATTGAAGGTCGCGCCTTCGCCATTAGTCGCCTTGCGCTTAATCTCTTCAGCAACGTTGAAGTCAAGCAGGAAACGTTGACTGATAGCCTCCGTGACTTCATCGCCCGCAAGCGGAACCATACCATAGGCAATGACTGAACCATTCTTGGTAATCGCAACGTCGGAAGTGCCCGCGCCAATATCGACAAGGACAATGTTTAGATGACGCATTGAAGACGGCACAAGAACATTAATAGCGGCGATAGGCTCAAGCGTCAAAGCGCGAACTTCAAGCCCTGAATAGTGCAAGGCGGTCTGCATTGAATCGACGACTTGACGCGGCAGGAACGTCGCAATAACTTTTGTCTTGGCAATGTTACCGCGCTGACCAATTAATCTTTTAAGGCGAATGCCGTCAAGCTCGTAGCTTATAATGCTGAAGCCAACGCAGTAATAAATTTTAGCGTCGATTTTCTTTTCGGTAGTGAGCTGAGCTTGAGCGAGTTGGACTGCGGCGAAGTTCAAGGAGCTTTGGATTTCTTCAGTGATGATTCCGTTGACTTCTTGCGTTGCCTCGGCGGTCATGGTATAAAGGGCACGCCCCGCCGCCGCTATTGCCGCGCTCTTGAGTTCGCCGACCTGCTCCGCCAAAGCATTCTTAACGCGAATAATAACTTCAGCGACTTGCGGCACGTCATGAATCTGCCCGTCAAGCATGGCGCGGCTTGTATGCTCCAATCTGTGCGTCGCTATGATTTTCATTTGCCCGTCGTCGTCTTGCTCCGCCACAATCCCGATAACAGAGCGCGTGCCAATGTCCAACGCAAAAACTTTTTCCTTGCCGTCCGTCTTGTAATCAATCTTTTTGCGTTCGCGCTTTGACTTCAAGTCCGCAGAAATTTTTTTAGGTCGTCCGCGTTTAGCTTTATCTTCCTTCTTGGGGCGTCCGCGACGTGGCTTAAGTTCCTCGTCAATAATTTTATCCGTCATAGAATTTTTCTCCTTGCATTAAAGGTTATTGCGCTTATTTCGCGAATTAAAAGGATAATCCTTTAAAAAGATTATAAGGTTAAAGATTAAAAGATGAAAAGTATTTACTTATCTCTAGTTCCCAATTCCTAATTGATAGAAAGGCGGTGTTGATATGATAGGAAGCAGGGAAGTCATCACGGGCGGGGACTTTAAGCGAATGGTAGCCGGCACGTACAGTGAATTTCTTTTGGAGTATGAAACGATAAACGGGCTTGGCGGTGCTGGGACGTTGGCGGGCACGCACATTTTGAGGACGATGGGCGCGGCGGTCATGCCTCTTGCCGATGCCAAAGATGATTCAATCGGCGGGCTTGCTCGTAGAGTTTCAACGGCGGCGGTCTTTGGTGCTAGAGGCAATGCGGGCGTCGTGCTTGCTCAGATGTTTCGCGGAATAAGTGCGGGACTCGTCGGCAAGTATGACGCAACAGGTTCGGAGTTCGGGAAGGCTTTCCAATACGGAATTTTATACGCGCAAAGACTCATCCCCGAAGAGCCTGAACGCCCGTTTATAAGCGTGGCAAAAGCAGTAGCAAAGGGAGCCTATCACGCGGTGCGCGACGGTATGCCGATTGTCGAAATTTTGTATAAGGCAATTAAAGCGGGCGAGGCGGCAGTTGAAAAAATCGGACTTGACGACGCGGGCGCAAATATAATGCTTAGCTTCTTGAAGGGTTGCTTAAAAGGTATCGACGGCAATTTTGTATCGCCCGCCGTGAGTTTGTCGCTTGGCTTGGGAACGCATAAGAACATGCCCGACCCGCGTAATGACTTAGTGCGACCGTATTGCATTCGTCTGCGCGTGAAAAATTCTAAGGCAAGCTTGCCAGAGCTTGAACGGCAAATGAAGGACTTCAGTAGCTTTTCTATCGTCGAACGGGGGCAAGGCGGCTTGGAGGTTCATTTACATACAGACCACGTCGGCAAAACTTTGGAGCAGGCAATCGGTTGGGGACCACTCTCGGAAGTCAAGATAACTAATATGAGCGAAGTGCACGCCTTACCTTTCCACGAAGTCATAATGAAAGTTGCGGCGTTAGCAGTGGCTAAAGATTCTTTGGAGGCACAGAAACTTCAAGACGCGGGCGCATCAATCTTAGTGTCGGGTTCGGAGGAGTCGTCGCCCTCTTTAGCAGAGATAATCGGGGCGGCTCATTCGGATTTGGCGTCGAGTTATGTGTTGGTTGCGTCAAGCCCTGATTATCGCTTAGTCTTTAAGCAGGCAAAGAGACTTTTAGGCGGGCGCGTCGAATTGGTCTTGGCTGACACCTTCGAGAACACCTTAACTGCGCTGAAGAAGTTTTCGCCTAGCTTATCAGCGGCAGAAAATGCAAAGCTCATGTCGCAATTTTAAGGAGGAGTTTTATTTATGGTAAATTTTGATTATCTTTACAACCCTGAAGTCGCCAAACCATATTTCAATAAAAATTATTTAGTCGACAAGAAATTAGGTTTTCAAGTTATTGAGAAAGGTACGATTCTTCCACACGTTTATGTCGACGGGAGATGGACTTTGGGAAAGGGCGGTATCGTTGACAGCAATGGCGAGTTTATTAAAAGCAGTTCTGTTATGGGAAATTCTGAATTATTTTATATCCCCCCCCCTGAATCAATTCAACACAGTTCTGAAACCGTCATTTATTTAACCATATTTGCAAAAGTATGGGGACATGTCCTTACCGATAATATTCGCCGTTTGTGGTTTTTAAATAACGACGTTTTCTGTAAGGAGTTTGAAAATTGTCCCATTGTCTATCTTTCATGGAAGAATGATAAGAAATATTACATTGATTGTATGCCAGATATCATGCGTTTTTTAGAAATTATAGGCGTAGATATTAACAGACTCCGCCCCATTACTCAACCAACGCAGTTTGACAAGATTATATTATTCGACGAAGCATGGAATTCTGCTCAAAAATATGTTACCAATGAGTATCGTGAGATGATTGAGCGTGTGCGAAATTTTGCTTTGAAAAATCGCACTACGACCTCAAGCAAAAAGCTCTATTTCTTTTATGGTAAAAAACAAGTCGGCGAAGAGAGAATGGCAGAATACTTCAAATCTAAGGGCTACGAGATTATCACTCACGAGAAAAGAAGTGCTAGCTTTGATGAAGAACTTAATCTCATAATAAATGCGGAAAGTTTCGCATCTCCTTTAGGTTCATGTGCACATAATTCTTTATTTCTTCGTGACAACACGGAAGCTATCTTTATCCCACGCTCTTTCAATGCATTTACTAGTTATCAACTAAAAATCGACCAAGTATGTTCTTTTAATGCAAATTACATCGATTCTACGCTATCCGTTTTTAATATAACGCATGAGACATTCTGTTTTATAATCAGCAAACAGTTAAAGCAATTCTTCGGCGACAAATGGGACGGCTATGAAGAAGAGGATTTTAAAGCCTTTCTGGATTATGTAAACAGTCCCTACGTTAGAAAAGGTCGCGCAATTAATCCTAAGGAAGAGAAGGGTTACGGCTCGGTTTTTACAGACTTTATGGAACAACTCAGCCAGCATAAAGATTTAATTGCGTCTTACGATATGCCGTCCGATTGGGATACATTTCGTTCGACGCTCCAATATCAGACGCACGTCCACATGAAAGGCTGGCGTGATGGATATAAAAGCGAAAATCAATACAGCAATCCTCTCGACCAAGAATTAGAAATTTTGGCTATTCAACTTAATTACCCTGCTCACAAGGTTTATTATTCGGTGTATTTCAACGACAAAGAAGGTTGGTCGGCAGAGGTCGCCTCTCCAGAAATGGCTGGCACGGTCGGCAAGCGTAAACCAATTTACGGCATGAGAGTTCGGCTAGACGAGGCAGGCGCAAAGGAATTCGATATTCTTTATCGTATGCATAAATTCGACGGTGAGTGGACGACGTGGGCTAAAAATGGTGAGGAACTTTACTCGAACGGTGTTAAGGTCAACGCTATTCAAATAAAGTTGGAATCTATTAAGACTCAACCTGCTAAAGAGACTCAACCGCAACCCGTTAAAGAGACTCAACCGCAACCCGTTAAAGAGACTCAACCGCAACCCGCTAAAGAAGTTCCAAAGCAATCTGCTAAAGAAGTTCCAAAGCAATCTGCTAAAGAAGTTCCAAAGCAATCTGCTAAAGAAGTTCCA
This sequence comes from uncultured Selenomonadales bacterium, assembly GCA_946543495.1. Taxonomy (GTDB): domain Bacteria; phylum Bacillota; class Negativicutes; order Selenomonadales; family Selenomonadaceae; genus Quinella. The sequence continues at coordinate 7,890 of CAMNLS010000043.1, forward strand.
AAGCAACCTGCTAAAGAGATGCCGACTCAATTCATTGACATTCAAGAATTTTTTATGAAGAATGATGACGAATTTTATCTGCAAGTTCAAAGGCAAGACTTGACTAAAATAATTTAAAGGGATGTGATTTAATGCTTGAAGACAGAAAAGCGGAGTTGGTAGCTCTGCGCGACAAGCTTAACGAAATGGGGAATTCACTTTGACATAGCCCGCAAGGAAGAAAAAATTGCCGAGCTTGAATATAAAATGGGCGAGCCAACCTTTTGGGATAACCCTGACGCCGCGCAGAAGATAACGCAGGAACTCAACGACGTTAAATCGGGGATTGAGACGTATAAAAACCTCGTGGCTAAGTTTGACGATGCACAAATCCTCTTGGAGCTTGCGTTGGAAGAGCAAGATGATTCGCAGGAAGCGGACATTGCCGCAGAGATTACAGCTATTAAAGGCGGCTTGGAAACTTTGCGGCTTGAAATAATGCTTAGCGAACCTTACGACGCCAATAACGCAATTTTGACATTGCACGCGGGCGCAGGCGGCACTGAGGCGCAAGATTGGACGCAAATGCTTTTAAGAATGTATGTGCGTTGGGCTGAACGTCACGGCTTTGAAGTCGAGACCGTTGACTTGTTGCCAGGCGACGAAGCGGGCGTTAAGTCGGCGACGCTGTTCATCAAAGGTCATAACGCTTACGGCTATTTGAAGTCGGAAAAGGGAATTCATCGCCTTGTTAGAATTTCGCCGTTCGATTCAAATGCGCGGCGTCATACGTCGTTCAGCGCGT
>CAMNLS010000044.1 GCA_946543495.1 uncultured Selenomonadales bacterium
GACGCCAACGAAATTAAAACTTCCACTTCGGCGAAGGCGTCAAGCCACGTGCGCAAGTGATTAGCCGCGTCAACCCTCCACCGCATGAACGTCGCCAATAAAAAGAAGTCCGACAAGAACAGCGCGTTGCCGACGATAAAGAATAGCGGATTGTGTCTAGCGTTCTTCGCGTCGACGAGGAGCGATAATTCTTTTAACTTCTGCGCGGCAGATACTTCATCGGTTAAGATGTCGCGAATGGCGGTTAGTCTGGTCGACGTGAAGTTGGTTGATTCGAGCCGTTCAAATATCGCGTGATATAACTGTAGCCCCTTGGAAATAACCTTGAGCGGCGCGAGCAATTCATTGACGGCGGGGATTGCGGCGACGGCGATTATCAGAGCGAACAGCATGACGAACAGCGGTACAAGTTCATCAATAAGCCCGTGCCACGCTAACACGCATGACGCGATTAAAATTATCGGCATGACGAAACGCAAGCAATAAATTTTTCTGAGCGGCGGCAATTCCTCTTCCACGCTGACGATTAATTCGCTGGTGTCGTGATTGTTCGGCATGAGCCGCGCATAAGCTTCAAGGTCGAGTGACAAGCGCGGGCGTTGTAAAAGTTCAGCGACGCCGCGTTGACGGCTCTTTACCTCGTTGAAGTCGGGCGGCTCCGGATTAAAGGCGGCGGCTAGTAAATCTCTTCCGCGCTTAGTTCGCGCCGCGCAGATGTATTGGAAGATTGAGCCTTCGCCGAAAATGTGTAAGTCCACGTCTTGCGGGCGATTGTTCTTTAAGTAAATGCTGCCGTCATTGGAACGCTTGCGCCACGTGCCGCGCGCCCGTGCAATGTAAGAATTAAGCACAGTCATACGGCTCTTTAAAAATCGTTTGCGACGCCTTAAGCGTTCATGAGAATTCATCAGCCGAATAAAAATCATCGCCATTAACGCCGCGACGATGTAAAGCTGATGCAGACCCTTATCCCAGCCGATTGCGAAACTCACCGCCGCCGCAAGGAAAGTTATCGTGCGGGCGGCAACAATTTTTTTCTCGCGCTTATGCAAAGTCTTTTGTTCGGCAAGGTCAATCTCGCGTTCGTTGTCGTAGAATTGTCGGTTCAATTTCAGTTACCAATTCCCTTTAGCTTTTTTGGCGGAAATTATAGTGCAACGAGGCGGAAACTTCAACCAGAATTTATTTTCTGTAGCTTCCGCGCTTTAAGTCGACTGGTTACACGTTGCGAAAAATTTTCTTGCGTGTTAAGCTGTAAAAAACTTTTGGAGGAGATTACATGAAGAGAGTTTACAATTTCAATCCAGGTCCTGCGACTTTGCCTTTGGAAGTCTTGAAGGAGGCGCAAGCCGAGTTCCTTGACTTCGACGGCTCCGGCATGTCGATTATTGAGATAAGCCACCGCTCCAAGCCTTACGAGAAAGTTCACAATCAAGCAAAGGCGGACATCTTAGAGCTTATGGGGCTTGGCGATGATTACGAAGTTTTATTCATTCAGGGCGGCGCGTCGTTGCAGTTCGCGATGATTCCTATGAACTTCGCCACGACAGAACGCAAAGGCTCCTACGTCTTGAGCGGCACTTTTTCAAGCAACGCTTACAAGGAAGCGGCGACGTTGGGCGTTGGTGAGGTTGCCGCGTCGACTAAGGAAGAAAACTTCCGCCGCGTGCCTCGTCAAGAAGAACTCAACATCAATCCGAACGTCGCTTATCTGCACGTCTGCTACAACAATACGATTTACGGCACGGAATTTCATTACGTCCCCGACACGGGCAACGTCCCTTTGTTCGCCGATATGTCAAGCGATATGTTGAGCCGCCCCGTCGACTTTAAAAAGTTCTCGCTGATTTATGCGGGCGTCCAAAAGAATCTTGGACCTGCAGGCGTCGTTATCGTCGTTGCTCGTCGTGAACTTATCGAAAAGAGTTTGGACACGCTCCCAACGATGCTCCGCTACGATACCTTTTATAAAAAGAATTCGTTGTACAACACGCCACCCGCCTTTAGCATTTACATGGTCGGCAAGGTCGCGGCATGGATTAAAAGTTGCGGCGGCTTAACGGAGATGGCTCGGCGCAATTCGATTAAAGCCAAGCTCCTTTACGACGCGATTGACTCTTCCGACGGCTTCTATCGTGGTCATGCCGACAAAGATAGTCGCTCGTTTATGAACGTGACTTTCCGCTTGCCGAGTGAGGAGCTTGAGAAAAAATTTGTCGCGGAGGCTCTCGAACAGAATCTTAGCGGCGTCAAAGGTCATCGCTCGGTCGGAGGTATGCGCGCTTCGATTTATAACGCAATGCCGATTGAAGGCGCGGAGGCTCTCGCTGACTTCATGAATCAGTTCAGGAAGAACAATTAAGGAGACGCTTCATGCTCAAGAAATTTTTAAGTCTGTTCGTCGCGGCGGTAATATTATCATTCGTGACAGTCGCGCAGGCTCAAGATTATCGGCTTGAAAAAGTTTTAGTCTTAAGCCGCCACAATATCCGCGCACCGCTCGCCGGTAAAGATTCCAAGATTTATCAAGTCACGCCGCATAATTGGTTCCAATGGACAGCGGCTTCAAGAGAACTTTCATTGCGCGGCGGCTCAAAAGCAACTCGTGGAAAGCGATTCAATGAAACTGATTAAAGCTGGCTTGCGTGACGAATTGTCGTTGCTTGAAAAAGTTCTCGACATGAAAGATTCCGCCTACGCAAAGAAAAACGGCGTCGATAAACTCAATGCCGATTGCGAAATTGTTATGGAGTACAACAAACAGCCCGACGGAAAGGGCGACGATTGGAAAGCCGCCTACGCCGCAAGCGACGCTTTAATTCTGCAGTACTACGAAGAGGCAGACGCTCGCAAGGCGGCATTCGGGCATAAAATCACCGATAAGCAATGGAGACAGCTCGCAAGCATCAAAGATATTTATGACGATCTGTTCTTCCTTACGCCGCTCTTCGCGACTAACATGGCTAATCCAATGCTTAAGGAAATGCGCAACGAACTCAACATCGACGGGCGCAAGTTTACTTTCCTCTGCGGGCATGATTCAAACATTGAAACCGTCTTGACTGCACTCAACGTCGAAAAATATTCGTTGCCCAACTCAATCGAACAGAAAGCCCCTATCGGCTCGAAGGTCGTCATAGAAAAGCGACTCGGCAACGACGGAAAAGAATATGCCGCGTTGAAGCTCGTTTACTTCAGCACGGCACAGCTTAGACATTTGGAAACGTTGACGACCAATAACCCGCCGATGATTTATCCGTTGCAACTCAAAGGCTTGCGGACGAATGATGACGGCTTGTATCTGTTCAGCGACGTTATGGATAGATTCAATCAAGCCATCGACGCTTACGACGAGATGAAAGCTCTTTAAACGTCTAACAGGTTCTTGCCCTTGCAAAGCAACGCCGTCCGATTTATTTTCGCGGCTGAAGTGTCTGCAGGGAAATCGAATCGTTCGCGCAAGACTTTTAAAATTTCGCTCGGCTTGAGACTTCCCTCCGCCGTGATTCGCACTGAAAATTTTATCAGCAACTCGCCGCCCGTCAGCGATAACGTTACGGGTTCGGCGAGATATTTTTTTAATTCAAGCTCGCGTGACTTCTTCGGCGTGATTCGCGTAAATTTTATTTCGGACGCGGCGTTGAAGTTATTAACGGCAAGTTGCGCGGCGTCGAAAAGTTTTTCGTCGAAGGGCAAGCGAACTTCATAGCGCGACAGGTCAACCAGCGACATAACTGGCTGTGACTTGCCGCGTAATTTTTTTAGCCGCAAGATTTCCGCGCCGCTCGGCAGTTGCGCATTCAATCTCTTGGCAACGTCGAACTCGGCAACGGGCGCGCTCAATTCAAAGTCGACGTATTCGCAATCACTCGTCACGCCGACCGCCAACGCCGTCGCGAACGAAACTTTCAAATGCGGATTAAAGCCTTCACTCCACGCGGCAGGCAACTTGCTTCTAAGCAACGTCCGCATAAATAAATTCATGTAGTCCAGGTGGCTCAAGACGGCAACCGCCGCGCCCTTTCTTATCTGCGCGCGATACTTTGTAGGGACTAGGAACTGGGAACTAGGAACTAGGGAATCATCAGGCGGCAGAAGTTTTTCCTTGTCGAAGTCGATGACACGCACACCCAAATTCATACACACGCCGCAACCCGTGCAACTCGTCCGCCGACAATCGCGAGTAGTCACGCCCGCTTGAGACCTTTCCCACTCCGCAAGCAAAAAATTTTTATCGACGCCCGGCGATGTGTGCTCCCAAGGCAAAGGCTCCCAAAAATCACGCTCGCGCCCGCTGTAGTGTTCGGGCTTAATGTCGCACGACTCGAACGCCGCCGACCATATATCAGGCTTAAATAAATCACTCCAGCCGTCGAACTTCGCGCCGTTCCTCCAAGCCGTCTCAATGACTTTAGCAAGTTGCCTGTCGCCGCGAGCAAGTGCACCCTCCAAGACGGAAAGTTTAGCGTTGTGATAGTTGTAGGTTATCGCCTTGTTCGTGATGAGGCTTTTCAAGAATTGTTGACGCCGCTCGAATTCCTCCAACGAAATTTGCGCCGCCCATTGAAACGGCGTCCAAGGTTTCGGCACGAAGCATGACACGCTGATTGTCACCTTGACGCCGCGTTTCAAGCTCGCGACCTTCTGCGCAAGGTCAGCAATGCCTGCAATGTCTTCGTCAGTCTCCGTCGGCAAGCCCATCATGAAATACAGCTTAACCGCCTTCCAACCCTTAGCGAACGCCGCCGCACACGAGTCCAATAAATTTTCTTCCGTCACGTTCTTATTAATCACGTCGCGCAGCCGCTGAGTTCCTGCCTCTGGCGCAAAGGTCAAGCCGCTCTTGCGCACAGCTTGAACACGTTCGGCAAGCTCAATCGAAAAGCTATCAATCCGCAAGCTCGGCAAGCTAAAGCTCACGCGCTCATTGCGGAAGTCGCTTTGCAAGTCGTCAATCAACCGCCTAAGACAAGAATAGTCCGCACTGCTCAACGACGTTAAAGAAATTTCATCCCAACCGCTTGAGTCAATCAATCGCCGCGCCATAGCTCGCAACGTCTCTTCCTTGCGCTCGCGAACAGGGCGATACGTCATGCCCGCTTGACAGAATCGACAGCCACGACTGCACCCGCGAAACAGTTCAAGCATCGCCCTATCGTGAACAATCTCCATGAACGGCACGACGGGTTTTTCAACGCTCGGCGTCGCGTCGAAGTCTTTAACAACGCGCTTTAAAACTTTCGGCGGCGCATCGTCCAAAGTCTTCAGCCCGATAAAGTTCCTCCCACTGTAAAGCGGCTCATAGAACTTCGGAACGTAAATCCCTTTGACGCTAAGAAGTTCTTTCAAGAAACCGTCGCGCCCGCCGACCTTGCCCGCCGCCTTCCAAGCAATGAATTTGTCGATAACTTCGCCGAAGACCTCTTCAGCCTCGCCGACAATAAAGAAGTCAAAGAAGTCCGCGACCGGCTCGACGTTGTACACGCAAGGTCCACCGCCAATTATAAACGGCTCGTCATCTGCGCGGTCGTCGGCGTGCAAAGTTATCTTCGCAAGGTCAAGCATGTTAAGGACGTTGCTATAAATCATTTCATACTGCAGAGAGAAACCCAAGAAGTCGAAAGCGCGGACAAGTTGCTTTGACTCAAGCGCGAACAGCGGAAGATTATCCTTGCGCATGACGGCTTCAGCATCAGTCCACGGAGCATAGACGCGCTCGCAAAGAGTATCTGCGCGGCGGTTGAGGATTGAATAAAGAATCGCTAAGCCGAGATTGCTCATGCCGACTTCATAGACATCGGGCAGGGCAAGCACAATCCGACAAGCCGCCGCGTCAAAATTTTTCTTCACGCTATTAAACTCGCCGCCGGTGTATCGGGCGGGCTTTGTAAGTTCAAAAAGATTTTTCATCGCCATCACCATAAAAATATTTCAAGATAAAGAGGCAACGTGACGTTACATTCTATGGGTACTCTTTTACGTCAGTGACGAGAACGAAGTACCCTTTGTTCCGCCGCTTTCAAAGCGGCTCTTTGGGCATGCAAAGAAGGGAAAGAAGAAACGTCACCATAGAAACTTCTGCTTATGCATGTTGATATTCAAGAGTATTGCAATCGCTAAAATATTCGTCGTCAACGAGCTTATCCCATAACTCATCAGCGGCAAAGGAATTCCCGTGACAGGCATAATCCCAGTCGTCATGCCCACATTAACCAGCACATGGAACGCAAGCATTGACGTTATCCCGACGGCAAGCAGACGCCCGAACACGTCGCCCGCCTCCTTAGCAATCATAATCCCGCGCCAAAAGACAATCAGATACAGTAGCAACAATACGACCGCCCCGACGAAACCGAGTTCCTCTCCGACGACCGCAAAGATAAAGTCCGTGTGATTCTCCGGCAAGAAGTTCAACTGACTCTGCGTGCCCTCGAATAATCCCTTGCCGAAGAGCATACCCGAACCAATCGCAATCTTTGATTGAATGATATGATAGCCACTGCCAAGCGGGTCAACGTTCGGGTCAAGGAAGACCATTATCCGCATCTTCTGATAATCTTTAAGGAACTGCCATAGCACAGGCATCGCCATTATCCCCACGACGACAATCCCCGTAAAGATTCGCCAGGGCATTCCACACGCTATCACCATGCCAAAGAATATTGCCATAAAGACAAGCGACGTGCCTAAATCTGGTTGCTTAAGGACTAGCAGGAACGGTAAGCCGACGTAAGCCGCGATTGGTATCAAGTCTTGAATCGTGTTGAGCCGCCCCATTCGCTCTTCAAGTATCGACGCCATGCAAATTATCATGATGAGCTTTGAGAACTCCGACGGCTGAAGGCTTATCGGTCCGATTTGTATCCAACGCTGTGCACCTAATGCCGCGTGTCCGAAAAGCATGACTGCCACCAGCATTATCAGATTGAAGACGTAAAGTTTATTGCCATGCTGACTCAAGCCGCGATAATCGAAGTTCATAAAAAGTATAGCGATAATTCCATTGACGACCGCGAAGATTCCTTGACGTTGCACGAACCAAAAACGCTCTTCGCCGGGCGTGTTGATGTGCGTCGCGCTTGAGATGATGACAAGTCCGTATATCACTATCGCCGCCGCCGATAACAAAAGCGGGAAGTCTATACGGCGGAGTAATCGTTTGCTGTCTGAAGAAAGTATTGCCAAGTTCTTCACCTCTCGTTACGAATTACGCATTGCCTTTTCTGCCACCGTGAAAATTTTCCTTCATGCCGACGGCAATTATTTTTTTGCAACGATAAATGATACCTGCTATAATCGCGCAAAAGGAGGAATTAGTTTTAATGGAAAATGTATTCGACACACTAGCAGAACGCGGCTTTATCGCACAGTGCACCGACGAAGCGGAAGTTAGGAAATTACTCGGCTCACAGCAGGTCACGTTTTATATCGGCTTCGACCCGACGGCTGACAGCTTGCACGCCGGACATTTTATCGCGTTAATGGCAATGGCTCACATGCAACGCGCAGGGCATCGCCCGATATGTTTAGTGGGCGGTGGCACTGGCACAATCGGCGACCCGTCCGGACGTTCGGACTTGCGCAAGGTCATGACTGATGAAGTTATCGAACACAACTGCGAATGCTTCAAAAAGCAAATGGCACGCTTTATCGACTTCAGCGACGGCAAAGCGTTAATGGTCAACAACGGCGACTGGCTCCGCAAGCTCGGCTATATCGATTTGCTCCGTGAGGTCGGCGCGCATTTCACGGTTAATCGTATGCTCGCCGCCGAATGTTATAAGCAACGCTGGGATAAGGGCTTGACGTTCCTTGAGTTCAATTACATGGTCATGCAGGCTTACGACTTCTACAAGCTCAACGGCGATTATGATTGTATCCTGCAGATGGGCGGCGACGACCAGTGGTCAAACATAATCGCGGGCGTTGAACTTACCCGACGCAAGACAGGACGGGCGGCTTATGGTCTGACGAACAAGCTACTGCTCAAATCTGACGGCTCGAAGATGGGCAAGACTGCTGGCGGTGCCCTCTGGCTAGACGCGGATAAAGTTTCGCCGTATGACTTCTACCAGTACTGGCGCAATGTCGATGATGCGGACGTTAAGACTTGCTTGAGTTTGCTAACCTTCGTGCCAATGGACGAGGTCAACCGCCTTAGCTCCTTGGAAGGCTCCTTGATTAACGAGGCTAAACAAGTTCTTGCTTACGAGGTGACAAAGCTGGTTCACGGGGAAGACGCCGCTAATCAAGCTCAAAAGTCCGCCGCAGAAATTTTTACGTTCCAATCAACAGAGAACATGCCGACCGTTGAAGTCTTCGACGCCGTAGGCAAGAAACTTCTGGACGTTCTCGCCGCCGCTAAGGTCATCGAGTCCAAATCGGAAGGGCGCAGGCTCATCAGTCAAAGCGGCTTGACGCTCAACGATAACAAAGTTTCCGACGCCGATTACGTCTTGCAAGCCGACGACTTCCCGGCAGTCATTC
>CAMNLS010000045.1 GCA_946543495.1 uncultured Selenomonadales bacterium
GCGTACCAATAGCGCAGTTACGATACTCGGTTACTCTCGATTAATCGGTTGATAAAGCCGAAGCCCTTTTGCGGTCGATACCCTTTCTCTAGTCAGTTGACCTACCGTTAGAATTTTTACGGTGTGGCACAGGATTATTCGGTTGCGGTGTAAACAGCCGACCTTCCCTGTTAGCCTCCTCATTGGTCGCCATTTCCTGCGATTGCTCAAACGCTGTGGAGACACCCTTTGGTTAAAGGTTAAAGGAGAGTTTGGTCATCCGCATCACTGCGGAAGTGTCCCGCATTGAAACATATCATTTTGATTGCTCTGAATGGCAATGCACGCAAGCGACGCGTAGGAACGAATGGAATTAGGCTCACGAAGAAAACCATGCCCCGTCGAGAAGCCGCCGCGGAAAAGTTTTAACAAGTCGATTTGGCAACAATTAAACGTTATCAAACTGAAATCCTTGTCCGTAATTTTGACTATATCATAATCTCCTTAGAGATTCCGGGCACTTCGGAATGCGGAATTTCACCGCAAACCTACTCTACTCGCCTTTTAAGCTTTCGATAGTCGATTGACTTTACTTTTCAAGTCTACAGCGGAGATTATGCCACAACTTTTAAATTCGGGAACGTCTGCGCTGTTTAGAAATCTAATTATACGATTATAAACCCAAGTCGAAGATTTTCCCGTCAATTTAACCAATTCCGACATCATGTACTTTTTTCCGTCTTCACCGTAAATTTCAAAACGATAGCGTGGATTATGTCTTCCAGAAAAACATCCGCTTGAAATTTGACCGCCAGATATATTTCTGGAAGTTTTTTTTCTGAACTCTTCATCCTTCCAACGATTGGAGTTACTTAAAGAAATATTATTGACTCCCTTAGCACGAGCTCTACGATTATTTTCTTCAGAAGTAACCCATTCGAGATTTTCGGCATTATTGTTGAAATGATTATTGTCCAAATGATCAACGTCCAATTCTGAATAGTTGGCAGGCGGATCGCAAAAGAGATATGCTACAAGTCGGTGAACGCTGAAACGTTTTGCTTGTTCTTCGATTCTCAATGTTACTTTGGCGTAAGAGCCGTAACAGTCGAACTTAAGAAATTTTCTAGTAAGGTTTGAATAAACTCGTCCGTCTGAATACACGAGATAATCGTAAAAATTTTTAACAGCCATTCGGCATAACCTCCTTTCCTCGAAAAGTCTCAGCACAGGATTCGCATTTAGCATTCCCTGTTAGCCTTGCCGCAAATTGCCATTTCCTGCAATTCCGCAATAAGCGTTGGCAAGACACCTCAAATTTTTGAGTTCACCCGGTTTTTCATAGCGCGTCACCACGCTAAGCCACGACTTTTTCATGGATATGGATCCAGTTTTCCTTGTCCGCCCGCACAAACTTTTCCGGCAAAACGTAGTTGTCGACGAAGTACTTGGAACTTTCCGCGCCAAGCTTTAACATAATCCCCATTGAAGCATCGGTGTTAATGTTAGCGTTGTCGCGTTTCAAATCTACGTCCACGGAGTCGGCGAAAAAAATGTCGCGGTAGGTGGTCATTAATCTTTTCTGAGCCTCGCGACGTTGAGCATGTTTCTGCCGATAAACTATGAACTGCTTTGCCACGTCGTAAAAGCCATGAGCCATAAGCGACTTTTCCACTTGGTCTTGAATCTCCTCGACGCCGATAATTTCGTTCTCGGCAATCGCCTGTTCAACGGAGTCCGTCACGCGTTCCACGTCCTCTGCAGAAAGTTTGTCGGAAGGTGTTGAAGCATCACGATTCGCGCCGGTTATCGCATTGAAAATTTTTTTTCGGTCGTAATTGACTCGCTGTCCCGAACGCTTCCGAACCCTTGCTAACTTCAAGGGAATCCCTCCTTTCAAAGTAAGTGCCGCGATTATATCACTTGCAAGCCTCTTTGGAAACAGCGCAATAATTGGCGATAAAACGCGAAAAACAATTAGTCAACGTCAATTCAAGGGCTTAACGACGCGACTTTACAAAGTCATTGGCTTGAAAAAAATTTTTTTTACTTAAGCGCGGCGGTGAAGGTCGACTTGCCCTTATCGCTGTGCACGGAATACTTTATCCAGCCACGCGAGGTCGTCCAATCGTAGGTGCCTTCGGTTGAAACCTCTTTGAGCATGCGCAAATCGCGCAGAACTTCGCCTCTGTCCTCTGCGTCGAGTTCGGGATTGAGCGTGGCAATCAACAAGCCCAAGACATTAATTGCTTGAAAAGATTCGTCTTGATTGGTTGGCTCGGTTAAAATCTTTAGCTCGGCAATCTTTCCGTCCTCGACCGTGCCTTCAAGTGTAAGCGTCGGCGAAAATTCATGACGGAAAGTTTTAGTTTCCGCAGTCAAGGATTCGTCAAGCGTCAAGTTCAAGTTCGGCGCGAGTCTGCGTGCGGAGGCATTAAATTTTTCTCGGAACTCTTCGGGCGTCATGCTCTGTTCAAAGCCCTTATCACTGCCGAAGATGTTATCCAAGTTGCCGGCGGTGATGTTAGCGTAAACAAAGAACGCAATACACACGGCGGCAAGTACAAGGTTAGTTCGTTTGTCGAAGGTCGAATACTTGTACATAAAGATTAAACCGAGCGGCGGAATGAAGATCAAAAGCGTAATCATCACCGCTGTCTTTAGATAAGCAGTCAAAGCGTTATCACCTCTTAAAAGAAATTAGCCCGCCGACGTTCGACGGGCTTTAGGTTTATGGAAGAATATTATTCACTCGATTTGGAAAAGTAAACGACTTAGCCGAGAACCTCCAGCAAGTCATCAGTGCCAGCCTTAACGTCGCCAGTCTTGAGCGGACGAACCGTGCCATAAGCGGAAGAGTTGGTGACGATAAGCGGCGTGGTAACAGGATAGCCAGCCTTGTGAATGGCGTCGATGTCGAAGGTAACGAGCAAGTCGCCGCGTTTGACTTCTTGACCGTCGGTGACGTGAACTTCAAAGTTCTCGCCGTTGAGCTTGACGGTATCAATGCCGATGTGCATGAGGAGTTCTGCGCCGTCGGGCGTGACCATGCCGATTGCGTGTTTGGTTGGGAAGATAAGAGTAATCGTGCCGTCAGCCGGAGCGACGAGCTTGCCTTCAGTCGGCTCGACTGCAACGCCGTCACCCATAGCACGAGAGGCAAAGCCGTCGTCGGGGACTTCGTTCATAAGCATCATACGACCGGTAAGGTGTGCGCCGAAGGTTGCATCTGGCATCTTAGGCTTCTCTTCCTCAGCCGCCGCAGTGGAACCACCGCTTGCGCCTTCAAGGATAGAACGGTCAATCTTGCCTGCGCGAATGTCTTCAACGAATTCTTCAAAGTTCGCCTTAACAATCGTGACGCTCGGTCCATAGATAACTTGAATAGCGTTGCCCTTAATGACGACGCCGCCCGCGCCCGTGGACTTCAAGATAGCTTCGTTGACTTTGGAGCCGTCAACCAACGTCAAGCGCAGACGCGTTGCACAGCAGTCAATTTCAGTGACGTTATCGACGCCGCCGACACCGCTAAGAATAGTCGCGGACTTCTGTTGGTCAGGAGTGAGGCTTGCAAGAGCCGCACTGCCTGCACCGCCGCCAGCAACGCCAACACCAGTAGCTTTGCGGTATTCGTCTTTGCTCATCATCTTGACTTCTTCGTCGTCAGCTTCACGACCAGGAGTCTTGAGATCCCATTTCATAATGAAGAACTTAAACGTAATGAAGTAGAGGACTGCGAACACGCCGAACAGCGGCAACATCATCATCCAGTTGGACTTTGCTTGACCAGGAAGAACACCGTAAAGGATAAAGTCAATCAAGCCGTCGGAGAATGTTGTACCCATTGCAATGCCGAGAATATGGCAAGCCGCGAACGATAAGCCAGCGTAGAAGACGTGAATCGCGAAGAGTTCTTTAGCAAGGAAGAGGAACGTGAATTCGATAGGCTCAGTGATACCAGTGAGGAACGAAGTCAAGCCTACCGAGAACAGCAGAGAACCAGCCGCCTTTTTCTTTTCGGGGCGAGCGCAAGTGTACATTGCGAACGCCGCCGCCGGAAGACCAGCCATCATGAAGGGGAATTTACCCATCAAGAAACGGCAAGCATCAACCGAGAAATGTTCGGTGTTCGGAGAAGCGAGTTCCGCGAAGAAAATATTTTGTGCGCCCATGACAGTCTGACCGTCGATAACGGCAGTGCCGCCAAGACCGGTCTGCCAGAAGGGCAAGTAGAAGATATGATGCAAACCAAAGGGAATTAATGCACGTTCACAGCAACCGAAGAAGAAGGTACCGAAGTAGCCTGCCGCTTGAACGACGCCGCCAAGTGCAAAGATACCGGTCTGAACGAACGGCCAAACGAAATACATGACAACGCCCGTAACAATACCAAAAATCATACAGACAATCGGGACAAAACGTGTGCCGCCAAAGAATGAGAACGCGGGCGGGAGTTGCATTTTATAATAACGATTGCAAAGTTCCGCCGCAATTAAGCCCGTAACGATACCTGCGAAAACACCCATCTGCAAAGTAACGATACCAAGGACAGAAGTTATTGCACCTTCTTTGACGCTGGGATCAATGGAGCCGTCAGCGTGAATTGAGCCGTCAAGTCCAAGGAAGACGTGAATCGTCGTCAAAAGAACAAGATAAAAAATTGCTGCGCCAAGGACTGCGATGCCTTTTTCCTTCTTAGCCATACCAAGCGCAACCGCCAACGCGAAGATCAACGGCAAGTTGCCGAAGATAGCTCCACCGACGTTTGAAAGAATCAACATAAAGCTGAACAGCCCGCCGCCCGGATGAAGAACACTTTCCAAGCCGTAAGCCGCGATTGTAGTCGGGTTCGAGAACGATGCACCGATACCCAACAAAACGCCCGCGAACGGCAACACGGCGATCGGCAGGAACAACGACTTACCGATCTGTTGCGCTACAGCAAATGCCGAGCTTCCTCCTTCACTCATTTTAAAACCTCCTTAACTTTAACCAAAAAAATCCTCCGAGTGAAACTTTCTCCTTCCCATTTGTTTTTATATTTGGAGCCAACATCTATTTTGCTCCTTCCCGCAAAAAAAGGATAACCCTTTGCCGAGCCTCCTCCTTTGCAAGATATTTTTAGAATTATATACGACGCGTGCCCGTTTGTCTATCAATGGTTTCAAAATATTTTGCACTATTTGCAACGATAGTACATAATTGAGCCAGCCTTTTTGACTTCGTAGAGTTTGGGGAAGTCGGAAACAAATTTGCTCCACGAACTATATCCGAAATCTTTTATGCTGAATTTTTTATCGTGCGCCGTTTGTCCTGCGCAAGTCAAATCCGTAAAGCCTTTTTTATCACCTTTAGCTTTCGCCGTCTCGCTAAGGACATCATGAATCGGGCGGAATTTGTCATTGACGACACGTTTTTTTTGTTCCTCAGACATGCAACGATAATAAACGATATTCCCAGACTTTTGAACTTCGTAAAGCTTTGGGAAAGCCGCCATGAATTCTTGTAGCGTGCCATAGCCGAAATCTTTCACCCCGAAGCCGAGATTTTTATTTTTAATCTCCATGCCCGCCGCATTTAGCAAGAAAAATCCCTTTGCGTCGCCGTGAGCTTGTGCCGCCTCGTGCAGAATATTATGGAGCTGTTGAAGTTTTTTATCGCGCTCGCTCTGTGTCATGACCTTTGGTGGGGGAGATTTAACGGGCGGTGGAGCAGGCGTTATAGGTTCGATAATTTTATCTAAGCCGATGAAGTCGTTGCAAGCGTTGCGGAAGGAAATGGACGCGTTTTCGTTGCCCATGCCGATAACGTTCATGCCGCCCTCGCGAAGACGGATAACCAAAGGCGTGAAGTCGCTGTCATTGGAGACGAGTGCGAAAATCTCTGCATGCCCGCCGTAGAGCACGTCCATTGAGTCAATCGTCAAGGACATATCGGTTGCGTTCTTGCCAGCCGCGAAGTCGGGTTGTTGAACTGCCCGCAGAGAAAAGTTTAGGATGCATTCGTTCCAACCGTGCAGAGAAATCTTTTCCCAGTTACCGTAGATTCGCCGGATAAAAATTTCTCCGCGACTTTCTAGCGTGTCGATAATCTGCTTACCGAATTTAGCCGAGATGTTGTCTGCGTCGATGAAGAGCGCGATTTTTTTTGCCGCCATTAAAGAGCCTCAGTAGCATTCAATCTCACGAATCGCGCCGAACTGGATAAAGTTGCTTGCCTCCACGGGGTCGCCCTCGGTTATCGCAAGCTCGACGGTCTTGAGATTGTCCGCCGCAATTTGAATTCGTTCCGCGCCGTATTCCTCTTTAACTTTCTTCCACAGGTTCTTGCGCGAAGTCTTTGTATCCTTGTACACGGCTCTATTGTAAAAAATATTCATGGACGCTTCGCTTTTGTCGGCGTCGCAGTTGAAGAAGATAAAAACTTTTCCAGGTTTTGCCATAACATAAGAACTCCTTTACAAAATTTTAGTGCCGCCGCAGATTATACCCAATTTCGCCGTCAAAGGAAAGTGGCTTTGAATTTTTCTTCGCCCGTGCTAGAATGCGGCAAGCTAAGGAGGTGACGCAATGATAATTCTAGCTTCGGGTTCGCCGCGCAGACATGAACTCTTGCGCAAGCTCTGTAAGGATTTTGTTATCGAAGTCAGCGACGCTAAGGAAGTTCAGCAAGCCGACAGCCCGAAAAGTTTAGCCGTAGAAAATGCAAAGCTCAAAGCTAGTTCCGTTGCCGCGAACAATCCAAATGCAATAGTTATCGGCGCAGATACAATCGTTGTACTTGACGGGGAGATTTTCGGCAAGCCCGACGGCGTCGAAGGTGCGGAGAAAATGTTAGCTCGGCTTTCGGGCAAGCGGCACGAGGTCATTACGGGCTTAGCAATCTGCGCGGGCGGAAAGATTTTCACAGCGACGGAGGTCACTGAAGTTTATTTCGGAGAGATGACAGCGGCGGAGATTCGCGAATACGTTGCCACGGGCGAACCGCTTGATAAGTCAGGCTCATACGCTCTGCAAGGCGGCGCGACTAAGTTCATAGAAAAAATTCACGGCGACTGGTCAAACGTCGTAGGACTGCCCGTCTATCGTCTGAGGAAATTGGCTCAATCAGTAGGCATTGACTTTGGGGAGGCAAGCAGATGATTCACGAAATTAAAAATCCAATCGTTAAACACAAACTCGCGCAACTTCGACGCAAAGAGACGCCGTCGAGAGATTTTCGCGCCCTTGTGGAAGAAATTGCCGCGCTGATGGTTTACGAAGTCGGGAAAACTTTTGAGACGCGGACGATTGAAATTGAAACACCGATTAAGGCTTGTCGCGTCGAAGTTGTGGATGAAGAAAAGTTCATCATAGTCCCGATACTCCGTGCGGGCTTGGCAATGGCGAATGGCGTGCTAAAAACCTTGCCAAATGCTTCAGTCGGTTACATCGGACTTTATCGCGACGAGAAAACTTTCGAGCCTGTCGAATACTATTTCAAGATGCCGGCACACATTGACGAAAAAATTTTAATCGTCGTCGACCCGATGCTTGCCACAGGCGGAAGTGCCTTAGCCGCAGTTCAACTCCTTAAGAATCATGGCGCGAAGAAAATTTATTTCCTGTGTATCGTCTCCACGCCGCAAGGTCTTGAAAGAATTACCGCCGCTTATCCCGACGTTGAAATCTATACAGCGGCGATTGACGAAGGCTTAAACGAAAATTGTTACATAGTGTCCGGACTCGGCGACGCGGGCGACAGAATATTTAACACTTTATAATAAAAAACCCACGCGGTTATTCACCGAGTGGGAATTTTTTTTGCCAAGCTTTTTACTTTACGTTCATCGACAGTTCGATAAACTTGTTCGAGAGCCGCGCACGTTGAAGAACTTCTTCCGTAACCTCTGCGCCCGCCTCAACGACCAATGTACCGCTGTCCGTTATTATCGTTTTCGTGGCGTGTTTGCCAAGCAAAACTCTGCGGCGGCGTTCGTCAACAGCTTTCTCAACTTGTTTCCTTTGAGAAACCATCGGAGTTGATTCCGAAGACGTACCTTGTTGATTTGCCCGCGCCTTTTGAAGTGCCGCTTTCAAGTCTTCAGCCTGTTGAGTCATCTCCGCGATTTTCTTGTCCTCTTCGGAAGGTTTTTCCTCGACGACAGGTTCTTCGACGACAGGTTCCTCAACTGCGGCGGGTTCTTCAACTGCGGCGGGTTCTTCGACGACGGGTTCCTCAACTGCGGGTTCCTCAACTGCGGCGGGTTCCTCGACGACGACAGGTTCCTCAACGACGGGTTCCTCAACGACGACAGGTTCCTCAACTGCGGCGGGTTCCTCGACGACGGCGGGTTCCTCGACGACGACAGGTTCCTCAACGACAGGTTCCTCAACGACAGGTTCCTCAACGACAGGTT
>CAMNLS010000046.1 GCA_946543495.1 uncultured Selenomonadales bacterium
GTCGTCATTGCTAAGCGTCCAATCTTCGCGCCGTCGTGCAGCTCGTGTAAAATCTCGTTGTCGAAGGCGGGCAAAATTATTTCGTGCAGAAGTTCCGCGCTCAACTTGCCGCCCGCGCCGTGTGCCATTAAAATTTTTCTTCCCATTTAAAGTTACTGCCTCCATATTTGAACCAAGCCGCGCAGACGCCCTCGACCGACACCATGCAAGGTCCGATGGCGTGGAGCGGTTGACATGCCTTGCCGAATAGCGGACACGCCGTAGGATTAATTACCCCGCGCAAGACTTCGCCGCAACGACACGCCGTCTTTTTCTCAATGCGTTCAATCTCGACGGGCTCGACGCGTTCAATGTCAAACGCCGCGAACTCATCACGCATCTTAAGCCCCGACGCAGGAATCATTCCCATGCCGCGCCACTCGACATCCGCGACTTCATAGACCTGCGACAAAATCTTTTGCGCCGCGACGTTGCCTTCAGCCTTAACCACACTGCGATAATTATTCGTGACTTCAGCGCGTCCGCCATCAATTTGTTCAAGCAAACTTATCAGCGCAATTAAAATTTCTTCCGCCTCGAAGCCGCCGACCGCACTCGGTATCTTGAATTCCTCCGACAAAAATTTAAACGCGTCCGCGCCAATGACGACTGCCACATGTCCTGGCAATAAAAAACCGTCGACCTTGACCGACGTATCATTCAATAAAAACCGCAACGCGGGCGGAACTAACTTTTGCGCCGACAGCATGAACAAATTCTTTATCCCGCGAGCCTTCGCCGCTAAAACCGTTGCCGCCGCCGTCGGAGCTGTCGTCTCGAAACCTACTGCCAGAAAGATTATCTTCTTGCTTTGATTTTCTGTAGCGAGCTTCAAACAGTCAAGCGGCGAGTATACTATCCGCACGTCCGCGCCTTCAGCCTTAGCCGCCGACAAACTCGAACGCGAGCCAGGCACCTTGAGCATATCTCCGAACGTCGCAACGATAAATCCTTCCTTGCGCGAGTATTCTATAGCCTTATCAATGTAATCGTCATTCGTCACGCAAACGGGACAACCCGGACCCGATACAAGCTCAACATTCTCCGGCAAAATCTGACGTATCCCCGAACGAAATATCGCAACCGTGTGAGTGCCGCACACTTCCATTAACCGTAGCTTTTTTTTTTCTTTGGCGAGCCGCGCAATCTTTTTGACAAGCTCAACTTTACCAATCATTTCTTTTTACCTTTGACAGCTTTTTTCACAACGCCGACTATCTTTTCTCCTGTGAATTGCAAATTCTTCTTCACGGCTTTTACTGCGCGTTGCCGATTTGTCTTTGCAAGATCCGGCACCGTTTCTTTCATGCTTGCTTGCTTTGACCTATTGCAATGTTTACACAAACACTGCAAATTCCACAAACTGTCCGAACCGTCATATTTTTGCGGAACAATGTGATCAATGTCAACATCAGCCTTCCGAATCTTTTTTCCACATTTTGCGCAAGTGTACCAACCGTGATTCGATTCGTTGTTTTCGAACCAAGTTTCTCTGTAACTCCCCAAGCTTTATCACCTTCATCAACTTTCTCCCGAAAGGGAGGGAGGGAACCGACCGACCGCAACTATCTAACCAACCACCCCCGCAACCCTTTAGGGTGGTTCGCCGCGAATGTCGAAATCTCCTGCTTGACAGCAAAAAAATTTTAAAAAAATTTTTATCCGAGCCGAGCTTCTTGCTTCGTCAAAGCCTCCTGCCAGACTGCCTTAAGCGGAACAGAATTCTTTTCGGCAAGGCGGCGGCAGTCTTCGTATTCAGGCGTTATCGATACAATCTTGCCGTCATACGCGCTGACCTTGCATTGAACTTCGCCAAAGCTCGTCTCAACCTTAGCCATCTTGCGGACAGCTTCAACCCGCCGCGCTATCTCAATCACGCGCAATCCAATAGTCGTAGTCTCCTCGAAGATAATCTTAATGCAAAGCTCTTTGTGCTCCGCGTCAATCAGCACGCTTAACATCTGCGCGGGACGATTCTTCTTCATGTAAATGGGCGTCGTCCACACGTCCAAAGCTCCCGCGTTAAACAGCCGTTCATAAAGCCAGCCGTAAATCTGCGGATTCATGTCGTCAATGTTCGCCTCAAGCTTGAGCAAGTGACGTTCTCCGCTCCCGCCATATTCGCCAAGATAAATCCTCAACATGTTCGGAATATCTAAATCCCATGTGCCCGCGCCGTAGCCAATCTTCTCAGACGCAAAGTCATCGGGCAAGTTCGCGCTGTATTCGGCAAGCGCATTGACAATCGCCGCTCCCGTCGGAGTAGTCAGCTCCTTTTCCGCGCCAAAGTGATAAGTCTTGAAGCCTTGCAACAGTTCAGCTGTCGCAGGAGCAGGAACTTGCATTAAACCATGCGCACACTTAACGAAGCCACTGCCCGTGTTGATTCGCGAAACAAAAATCTTTTCCACGTCGAGATAATCCAAACACACCGCGCAACCAACGATGTCAACGATAGAATCAATCGCGCCGACTTCGTGGAAGGTAACCTCATCAGCCAGGCGTTGATGAACTTTGCCTTCCGCCTTAGCTATGGCAGAAAAAATCGCCAGCGCACGAGTTTTAACTTCGTCGCTAAGTTCCGAGCCGTCGATAATCTTTTTTATGTCGCCGAACGTCCGATGACTATGATTTTTAAAATGCTCGTGGCGGTGCAAGTGTCTAATGTTCGGGCGGTCAATCTCCGAGTCAAAGCTCTTCGGAAGTTTAACGTTCACATAAGCCGCGCCAATTCCATTCTTGCTTACGTCGTCAATCTCCATGTCGAATTCGTGAGGCAAATTGAGTTTATCGAGTTCGCCGCGCAAATATTTTTCTGGTACGCCCAGTTGAAGACACGCCCCTAAGAACATGTTTCCGCTTATGCCCGCCGCGCAGTCCAAGTAAATCGCCTTCATGAAATCCCTCCTTGAGTTAGCTATAAAAGTTTGTCGATTAAAAATAACCCCGCCCCCCGAAGGGAACGAGGTCGTTTTTATTCGGTCAATGTATATTCTTAGAGGTGCGGACCTGCAGCAACAAGAGCTTTGCCCGCTTCGTTGTATTCGTACTTCTTGAAGTTCTTGATAAAGCGGCTTGCAAGGTCTTCAGCCTTTTTATCCCATTCAGTCGGGTCAGCGTAGGTGTTGCGCGGGTCGAGGATATTGGTCGCAACGCCTTCGAGTTCGGTCGGGATTTCAAGGTCGAAGATAGCAATTTTCTTAGTCGGAGCATTCTTAATCGCGCCGCCCAAGATAGCATCGATAATGCCGCGAGTGTCTTTAATGGAAATGCGTTTGCCAGTGCCGTTCCAGCCAGTGTTGACGAGGTAAGCTTTCGCGCCGCTCTTTTCCATGCGCTTAACGAGTTCTTCAGCGTATTTGGTCGGGTGCAGTTCAAGGAACGCTTGACCGAAGCACGCACTAAAGGTCGGAGTCGGCTCAGTGATTCCGCGTTCAGTGCCAGCAAGCTTTGCAGTAAAGCCAGAGAGGAAATAATACTTAGTCTGTTCGGAAGTCAGAATCGAAACGGGCGGCAGAACTCCGAATGCGTCCGCGCTAAGGAAGATAACCGACTGCGCGGCGGGACCGTGACTATCGGGGCGCACGATGTTTTTAATGTGATAAATCGGATAGCTAACGCGGGTGTTCTCGGTGACGGACTTATCAGCAAAGTCAATCTTGCCGTCCTTGTCGACGGTGACATTCTCAAGCAGAGCATCGCGGCGAATAGCGTTGTAAATGTCAGGCTCGGATTCTTTGTCGAGGTTAATAACCTTAGCATAGCAACCGCCCTCAAAGTTGAAGACGCCGGTATCGTCCCAGCCGTGCTCGTCGTCGCCGATAAGCAAGCGTTTCGGGTCGGTGCTAAGGGTCGTTTTGCCCGTGCCGCTAAGTCCAAAGAATATCGCGGTGTTCTCTCCGTTCATGTCGGTGTTGGCGGAGCAATGCATTGCGGCGATGCCTTTAAGCGGCAAGAAAAAATTCATGCAACTGAAAATTCCTTTTTTCATCTCACCGCCATACCATGTATTGAGTATAACTTGCTCTTTTGAAGTGAGATTGAAGACAACTGCCGTATCGGAATTGAGACCGAGTTCTTTGTAATTGTCGACTTTGGCTTTAGACGCATTGTAAACGATGAAGTCGGGCTCTTGGTCAAATTCTTCTTGAGTCTTCGGGCGAATGAACATGTTGGTAACGAAGTGAGCCTGCCAAGCAACTTCCACGATGAAACGAATCTTCATGCGGGTATCTTTATGAGTGCCGCAGAAGCCGTCGACGACGAAAAGGCGTTTGTTGGAGAGTTCCTTAATTGCCAATTCTTTAATAACCTTCCAACTTTCGACGGAACAAGGTTTATTATCGTTCGGAAACTCAGGAGTTGTCCACCAAACAGAAGTTTCTTGACCTTCTTTAGTCGTCTCGTCATAAACGATAAATTTATCTTTAGGCGAGCGTCCAGTATATACACCTGTCATAACGTTGATTGCGCCGAGTTCAGTCTCCTGCCCCACATCATAGCCCGTCAAGCCAGGTTTCGTCTCTTCGTTAAACAAGACTTCGTACGTGGGGTTATAAATAACTTCGGTTGTGCCCGTAATGCCATACTTTGTTAAATCCATCATCGGCATAATTTCTACCTCCAAAAATTTATTTCGCTAATGATAAACGTTTGTTTTGTAAATGTCAAACAAAAAGCCTTAGCAGATTGTCCGCACAGGCTGATGAAGCTTTTACATCCATAAAAAATTGACCCGCGCCGCGATTTGTGCTAAGCTGATTTCGTCAAAATTCTTAACACGTCGGAGCGTGAGCCAAAAGATTTTTGCTATTGTAAGCGTTCCAGCGGCATTTGTAAAGTTAAAGGAGCGAATTATTGTGACAGTCGAAGAAGCGAAGAAAATTTTGCTGGCGGCAAAGCTCAGCCCACTTGAACAAATCGCATTGCATGTTTTGTTTGAAGAGATAAGCTACGATGATTTGCCCGATGAAATTTGGCGCGATGTTGTCGGTTACGAAGGACTTTATCAAGTAAGCAATCTCGACAGAGTCAAAAGCTTTAGAAAAGGCAAGATACGAATTCTTAAGGCGAATGCTGGTATCAGAGGCTATTTTCGCGTTGTTCTTTGTAAAGATTTCGATAAGAAAAATCGTTTCGTTCATGTGCTCGTTGCCAAAGCTTTCATTCCAAACCCCGAAAATAAATCGCAGGTCAATCACATTTCTGGAGATAAATCCGATAATCGCGTTATACGAATCTTGAGTGGATGACGCCTGAAGAAAATATAAGGCACGCTTTCGACAACGGTCTTCGTAAAAGCGGTTGCGAACACTTTAGATCAAAATTTACAGCTGAACAGGTTCGAGAAATTCGCCGCGATTGTATTCCAGGCGACCCTGAACGTGGCTTTAAAGCATTCGCTAGAAAATTCAATGTGACGTCCAGAATCATTAGAGATGCTTTTTACAGAAAATCTTATTTGGACGTGGAGTAGGGGCGTGCTAGTTTTCAAAGCGCAAAGTCGTAGACATGCCGTCGTGCCCGCAGAGAGTGTTTTCAAAAATGGCGGTGGCATTCGGCAGATAATCTTTCGGGTCTGTAATCATGTGGGAATAATGAGTAAGCCAAAGCTGTTTAACGTTGGCTCGCTTAGCGACTTCAGCGGCTTGAGCAAAAGTCATGTGTCGTCCGTGCTCTATGGCGTGCGGAGCCTGTTCAAATTCGCCATAGGTCGCCTCGCTAATCATTAAGTCCGCGTCCTTTGTCGCCGTGAACAAATTATCACAAAGTGCCGTGTCGCCCGTGAATACAAACTTCAACCCCTTGCGCGGCTCACCTAGAACTTGTTCGGGCAATATGATTACGCCGTCGAGCTGAACGCATTGCCCTTTCTGAAGAATACTCCATTGATTCACGGGGACGCCTAACTCTTTTGCCTTCTGCGGCATGAATTTTCCTGCGCGCCCCAATGTGAAACAATAACCTTGACTCGGCACGCGATGTTCCGTCTTGAATGCAGATAACTTCGCCGCAACTGACCAACCATCAATCAGCTCGGCAAGCTTCAAACCGTCTGCAGGAAGTGCAAACATTATTATCGGGAAGGAAACCCAGCCCGTTAGCTTTAATATCGGCTCCAACTTTTCTTGCAAGCCTTCCGGTCCTGTTATGTAAAGCGGCTCCGTTCGCTTTATGCTACGCATCGTCTGCAACAATCCGGGCAAGCCGAAAATATGGTCTCCGTGATAATGAGTCAATGCAATTATATCTGTCTTCATCAGGCTTACGCCCGCTTTGATTGCCGCAATTTGTGTTCCCTCTCCGCAGTCAAATAATATTGAATGTCCGCCGCAACTCAAAAATATCGTCGTGAGTGCTCTATCTGGGCTGGGCATGAGTGCCGCCGTTCCAATTAAGGTTATGTCTATCATGATTGCTCACCTCAATTTTGATTCTAGCAAAGCAATTTATCAGTGTAAATAAGAATTTTGCAAAGTCTTGGCAAGTGGTGTATTATCTGCGCGAGGTGATAGGAAATGTGTTTAGCCTTTCCGGCAAAGGTTTTAAAGATTGATAACGAATTGGCAACGGTTGAGCGAGCCGGCGTCAAGCGCGAAGCAAGTTTAATGCTCCTGCCCGAAGCGAAGGTCGGCGATTACGTTTTAATTCACGCGGGCTTTGCTATGCAAGTCATAGACGAAGAAGAATTAAAAATACGCGACGCCCTTGTTGCCGAGATGAACGGCGCGCCGCGTACTGTATTTAATCTGTGATTACTCTTCTCCGATGATTCGGACTTCGGGTGAAAGCGTAACGCCATGAGCCTCACAGACTCTGCGCTTGACTTCCTCAATTAACGCTAAGACATCTTGAGCCGTCGCGTTGCCTGTGTTGACGACGAAGCCCGCATGTTTCTCCGAGACCATTGCCCCGCCGATACGCAAGCCCTTTAAGCCCGCTGTATCAATCAACGTGCCCGCGAATTTCCCCTTAGGTCGTTTGAACGTCGAACCCGCGCTGGGCATGTCAAGCGGTTGCTTACTCTCTCGACGTTCGGTGAAGTCCGTCATTTTATTTTTAATGTCGTCGATGTTGCCGCGCTGAAGAATTAATTCAACTTCGCAAATCGCGTGCCCATTCTCTTGGAAAATGCTGTGACGATAATGCAAATCCAAAGCCGCGCCACTAAATTCGACTAACTCGCCGTCGCGTGTTACTGCCTTGACGCTCGCGACGGTATTTTTCATTTCTCCGTCGTACGCGCCTGCATTCATGAAGATTGCGCCGCCAATACTGCCGGGAATCCCGCACGCAAACTCCAAGCCCGTCAAACTATTCTCCGCCGCAAAGGTCGCAACGTCTTTGAGCTTAGCCCCCGCGCACACGATGAGCCGTTGACCTTCGCAACGCATGCCGCCAAAAAATTTCTCCGTGAACTTCACGACGACGCCTCGAATCCCTTTGTCCCTAACCAAAACATTCGAGCCGTTGCCAAGAATGACGCAAGGTAAGCTGAATAACTCAATGAGTTTGAAAATCCTTGAGACTTCCTCTGCACTAGACGGAAAGATTAATAAATCTGCCTCGCCGCCAATTTTAAATGTCGTGTGCTCACTCATCGGCGCGTGAAAAATGAATTGCTCTTTGCGTAAAAATTTCTCAAGCTGAGCACCAAAAGTTTCTTCCCAAAGCATTGAAACCGCTCCTTAAACCTTGAGCACTGCGCCCGTCGAAGCGGAAGTCGTGAGCTTAGCATAGCGGGCAAGGTAACCTGTCTTAATCTTCGGTTCGGGCTTCGACCACTCGGCGCGGCGTTTGGCAAGTTCTTCGTCGCTGACTTCAAGTTCAAGCTTGCGATTAGGAATGTCGATAAAAATTTTATCGCCGTCCTTGATAAGCGCAATCGTGCCGCCTTCCATAGCTTCGGGCGATATGTGACCTATGCACGCGCCTTGACTGGCGCCGCTGAATCGACCGTCCGTTATCAAACCGACCTTGAGACCCGCGCCCGTTATCGCCGCCGTCGGATTCAACATCTCCTGCATACCAGGACCGCCCTTGGGACCTTCATAGCGAATGACAACAACATCGCCATCGTGAATCTCGCCCGCCATTATCGCATTAATCGC
>CAMNLS010000047.1 GCA_946543495.1 uncultured Selenomonadales bacterium
GCGGGCGAGCCGCTTGACTTCACGCAGGCGGATATAAAGTTCAACGGTCATGCTATCGAGTGTCGCATAAATGCCGAAGACCCCAACAAAAATTTTATGCCCACGCCCGGCAAGATTGAATTCCTTCACGAGCCGAGCGGTCCACGCGTTCGTTTTGATAGTGGAGTTACAGCGGGCTTATCAATCGAGCCTTACTACGATTCTTTGATTGCAAAGCTGATTGTTCACGGGCGCACACGCGGCGACGCAATTAGAATCATGCGGCGGGCATTGAATGAGTTCATGCTCAAAGGCGAAGATAATTTCGTTAAGACGACTGTTCCTTTGCACCAACACATTCTCGAAGACGATTGGTTCTGTACGGGCAATATTGACACGCAGTTTATAAAGAAACGTCTGCCGATATACGCGGCGGCTCCGAAGAAAATCACTCTTGAAGATAAAATGGATCCCGATCTTGCCGAACGTCTTGCACGTGGCGGCGGACGAATCGACATTGACTACGCATAAAAAATTTTTTTGGTGATTAGTGATTTGCTCTATCTTACTACTAATCACTTTTTTTATTTGGCAATGAAGGAACTTTAGCATGTCGGGCGAATAGTAGCTAATAATTGTTTTGAAACGATTGATAGCAAGGACTGTCAACGCAAAATATTTTCGGACAAGGGGAGGCGTCCAAATTGATTCGTATTTTGATTGCTGATGACTCGGCTTTTATGCGGAAAGTCCTCTCTGATTTATTCAAAAGTCAAAGTGACTTTGAAGTTGTGGGCACGGCAGTGAACGGTCAAGACGCAATAGAGAAGGTGAAAAAGTTTCAGCCCGATGTGTTGACGCTTGATGTTGTTATGCCTGTTATGGACGGACTAAACGCTCTGGCGGTTATCATGGAGCAATGTCCGCTACCAGTCGTGATGGTTAGTTCCACAACGCAAAAGGGAACGAACGAAACAATTCGTGCTCTTGCGTTGGGGGCGGTAGACTTCGTCAGCAAGGCGGGCGGTGCTATTTCCAAAATCGACACGATAAAGGATGAGATTTTGGTAAAGTGTAGATTGGCGGCAAATACTCATGCACGAAAAAATTTAGCCGCAAGTAAACCGCTCACCTATACTCCAAAGCCGACGAATCTTGAGCCGACTACACGTCGAATTGAGGTAAAGCGCAGGACGGGACTTGTTCTTGGACAAAAACCAACGATAACCCGTGTGCCTTCCACTACCGCGCCAGTCAAAAAAATCATTCCTGGTACAGGCAAAAAACTCGTAGTCATCGGCACTTCAACGGGAGGACCTCAAGCTTTGCAAGCAGTTATAACGCGTCTACCCAGCAATCTCCCATGCGGAGTGGTTGTCGTTCAACACATGCCTGCAGGCTTCACGAAATCTTTGGCAGATAGGTTAGACTCCATCAGCGAGATATCAGTTAAGGAGGCAGAGCAAGACGAAATTATAAAACCTGGGCAAGTATATATTGCGCCAGGGGATTATCATTTGCGGATAGCCCCTGCGGGCGGTGAGCGAAAAATTGTCTTGAGTCAAGAGCCGCGTGTCGGTAATCTTCGTCCCACTGTCAATTACATGTTTGATTCTGCCGCGCAGTTCGGCAAGGATTTAATATCAGTGATAATGACTGGTATGGGGGCGGACGGTTGCGAGGGCATGAAGAAAATTAAGGCGACGGGTGGTTATTCAATCGCTCAAGATGAAAATAGTTGCGTCGTCTACGGAATGCCTAAAGCAGTGGTTGACGCAGGACTTGCCGATGAAATTCGCCCTTTAAATAAAATTGCCGAGGCTATTGTTGAAGCAGTACGAAAATAGCGGCTTTATTCGGATAAATAAACAGGAGGAGTTTAAATGGAAACTAATCAATACATGGATATGTTTCTCGACGAGTCGCATGAACATTTGCAATCGCTCAACGACGGCTTGCTCGGCTTGGAGGACAACGCCGAAGACTTGTCCATTCTTAACGAAATTTTCCGTAATGCGCACACTCTTAAAGGTATGTCGGCAACGATGGGTTATAACAAAATCGCCGAATTGACCCACGAGATGGAAGACGTGCTCGATATGTTGCGCAAAGAGCAATTAAAGGTAAGCGGTGATATTATCGATACGCTGTTTAAGTGTATTGATTCGCTTGAGCAAATGATTAATAACGTGGCAAACGGCGACCCCGAAGATCTTATCGATGTATCGGATTTGGTTGCAAAATTAAGTTCAATAATGCACGGCGACGCTACGCCTGCCGCTTCCAAAAAGGCAGAAGCCCCTGCGGCAACGGCGGCACCTGCAGGAGAAACAACCGTAACCGCCGCAACTGCGGTCGCACCCGACACAGCCGCTACAGATATTGTCTTTGACTTGACGGACACGGAAAAGAACATCATCGCCGAAGCAATTAAAAACGGCATGCGCGGCGTTTATCTTAAAGTCACGTTGGCAGAATCTTGCTTGTTGAAATCTGCACGCTCTTATATGGTAATGAACGCCTTAGAAGAACTCGGCG
Source organism: uncultured Selenomonadales bacterium (assembly GCA_946543495.1). GTDB lineage: Bacteria > Bacillota > Negativicutes > Selenomonadales > Selenomonadaceae > Quinella. Next base: position 2,518 of record CAMNLS010000047.1, read on the forward strand.
AAGTCATTCGTACAATCCCGCCTGCAGAAGATTTGGAACAAGAAAATTTTGAGCATTCGTTTGAAGTCGTCTTGATAACAGCAGGTGAAGAAGAAGCTGTTCAAGAAGCTGTTATGGGCATCTCCGAAATTGAAAAGGCAGAAACGCAGATTATATCATTAGGAGGAGAGTCCTCATCTAAAGCGGCAAGCGCACCGACTACTGCGAAAAAACCAGCCGCGGCACCGGCAACAGCTCCTGCGCCCGCGCCCGCGCCCGTGCATAAACCTTCAGCACCAGCCAATAAACCTGCAGCGGCGGGCGGTGGACAAGCGGCGGCTAATGCGGCACCTCAAAAGAAGAGCCACGCGGGACAATCCGTTCGCGTCGACATTGAAAAACTTGATACGCTGATGAACTTAATGGGCGAGCTTGTTATAAATAAAGTTCGTCTTGAACAAATCGGGCAGACGCATAGACTTTCAGAACTTACAGAAACTTTGGAGCAAATGGACAGAGTCACGACCGACCTTCAAAATATCGTCATGAAAGTCCGCATGGTTCCTGTTAGCCAAGTCTTTAACCGCTTCCCGCGCATGGTTCGCGACGTTACCAAAGAACTTAATAAAGAAATCAACCTGACAATAGAGGGCGAGGATACCGAGCTAGATCGTACCGTTATCGACGAAATCGGCGATCCTATCATGCACCTTTTAAGAAATTCGCTTGACCACGGCATCGAAATGCCCGACGAGCGCGAAGCTAAAGGCAAGCCGCGTATCGGTGAAGTTGGACTTATCGCACGCCACGAAGGCAACAACGTCGTTATCATGGTCACTGACGACGGTAAAGGAATAGACGCAGATGTCATTCGTCGTAAAGCCGTTGAGAAGGGAATTTTTACTCAAGAAGAAGTTGACGCAATGGAAGACGCAGACGCCGTCCGAATTGTCTTCCTGCCTGGTTTTTCCACTGCAGAGAAAATCAGCGACATCAGCGGACGCGGCGTCGGCATGGACGTTGTTAGAAGTAAAATCGAATCCTTAAGCGGTCAAGTCGACGTTGAAACGCATGTCAACGAAGGCTCCGTTTTCAAAATTAAATTGCCGCTGACTTTGGCGATTATCCAAGCGATGCTCGTTCAAGTTCAAGAAGAAATGTATGCTATCCCGCTCGCCTCAATCGACAGCACTTTGAGCGTTCAGCCGAGCGATATAAGCACTGTACAGAATAACGAGGTTATCGTTTTGCGCGGCGAAATAATTCCGATAATCCGCATGGAAGAAACGTTAATGGTTCCGCACGTCAAAGACACTTCGGAGCTATTCGTTGTGGTAGTGCACGCGGGCGAGGCTAAGGCGGGCATAGTCGTCGATAAATTAATTGGTCAGCAAGAAATCGTTATAAAGACGCTGGGCAATTTGTTCATGGGCTTGAAGATGTTCTCAGGCGCAACGGTTCTCGGCGACGGCAGGGTTGCATTGATTCTCGACGTGGCGACGATGCTTAACTAAGGAGGAATTTTTATGGCTAAAGACAGCGCGGCGAATAAAATTAAAAACATTCTGAGCGACGAAGAAGAAGAAGTATATTCCCTGCAAGTCGTTGCATTTAAACTGCTCGACGAAGAATACGGCGTGAATATCTTCCAAGTCCAAGAGATTCACAATCTTGTTGATATAACTCGCGTCCCCTTTGCGGCAAGCTTTATCAAAGGCGTTATCAATCAGCGCGGCTCGGTCATGCCCGTTATCGACCTCAAAAAGCGACTCGGTCTTGAGGAATCGCCCTACACCGCCACAACTAGAATCGTCACAGTTATCGTCGGCGATTTGCAAGTTGGTATGTTGGTTGACGCCGTCACGGAGGTTTTAACTATTCGTTCCAAACTCGTCGACCCGAAAAAAACTGTAAGCGATAGAGCAATGGAAAAATTCTTGAGCGGCATTGGCAACATCGACGGACGACTTGTCACAATGCTTAACCTTGATGAGATCGTCGCCTTGAATTAAATAAATTGTAAGAGGTGAATTAAAATGATCGACGAATTCAATTTGACTCCGAATCAACTTGATGCGATGCGCGAAATCGGAAACGTCGGTGCAGGCAATGCGGCAACAGCACTTTCGCAGGTGCTCAATAAGAAAATCGATATGAACGTTCCAAAAGTCTCTCTTATCCCTATTGAGAAAGTTCCTGACCTCGTGGGCGGTCCCGATGCTATTATCGTCGCTGTTTTCTTGCGTGTTTATGGCAAAGCACCCGGAAATATCCTCTTCCTCATGCCAAAAGAAAATGCCGGCTATATGGTAGATGACTTAATGGGCAAACCGCACGGCACTACGCAAACCTTTAACGATATGGATATTTCGGCGTTAAAGGAAATAGGAAATATCCTCACGGGTTCCTATCTTAACTCTTTTTTCCACTTCACAAATATATCAATGATACCATCAATACCGTCAATGGCGATGGACATGGCAGGCGCAATTTTAAATATCGTGCTCGTTCAGCTGGGACAAATGGGCGATCATGCAATGGTTATCGAAACAAAATTCTTGGCTGAAGATAATAGCGTAAACGGTCACTTTTTCCTCGTGCCCGACCCTGGTTCGTTGCGTACTTTAGTCAAGGCAGTGGGAGTTGAATAATTATGGCAGACCTTATCAAAGTCGGCATGGCTGATTACAAGGTCGGTCATAGTCCGTCTACTCTCGTAAGCTATGGCTTAGGTTCGTGTATTGGCGTTTCTCTATATGACCCGATAAAAAAAGTCGGCGGACTTTTGCATATTATGTTGCCCGACAGTACGCAGGCAAGAGCAAGCGACAATCCCGCTAAATTTGCAGATACGGGTATTCCACTAATGATTAAAGACGTTGTTGCACTCGGTGCTACTAAAGCGCGGCTTGTCGCTAAAATTGCTGGCGGCGCGCAGATGTTTGCTTTCTCAAATGCAAGCGACATTATGAAAGTCGGCACTAGGAACGCGGAATCTTGCAAACAAATTCTTCGGCGCAATGGCATAAAAATTATCGCAGAGGATACGGGCGGCAACTATGGGCGCACAGTCTCAATCGACTTGGCTACTGGCTCTTACAAAGTTAAAACAATCGACCGCGGCGAAAAGACTATTTAATAAATCACGCTATAATACTTCATTGCTAAAAGCGATTGACGGTTTTTCTTAACTTACAACGACGATTTTTTATAAATACGTGGTGAAAAACTTTGACAGGATTTTATGGTTATCTTGAAAGCGTCATGCCCATCAAAAGAATTATAATCTCACTGGCGATTGGCATGGTTTCATTGTTTATCGTACTTATCTCAGGGCTGACAAGTGATTTCGTGAGCGGCGAAACTGTAGCGTCGCGAACTTTTTCGGCCTTTTCTTTTACCAGCTTGGTGACTTTTATTTTTTTGATGAGTTGCGAGGAATACGCTATATTCAAGACCAAACGTGAGCTTGAAGATTTCATAGACGATGCACCTTTTGGCGAGACCAATGAAAATTTCAACAGGGCAGAATATTTCCACGAAGAAGAACCTGTGGGGGAAGACGCTTTCCGCCCAATGGACTTTGGACAATTCGCGAATCAAAACTAAATCTTTAAAATGTGGCGAGGGACGGTGAATCAACTATGGAAAGTGACACGTCGACAAACGATATATCGGCATTGTGGATAAAGTACAAAGATACAAAATCTGTGGAACTACGCAATGCAATCGCTGAACATTATCTGCCGCTCGTCAAGATTGTCTGTGGGCGTTTGGCAGTCAGCTTGCCTCAACACCTTGATAAAGACGACCTTTTGAGTAGCGGTTTCTTCGGTCTGCTGGATGCGATTGACCGTTTCGACATCACGCGAAATATAAAATTCGAGACTTATGCGGGTGTAAGGATTCGCGGTTCAATGATTGACTATCTTCGGTCTAAAGATTGGATACCCGTTTCCATGCGCCAAAAAATTCGCAAGTATGAACAGACCGTTTGCAAATTGGAAAATAAACTTGGGCGTGCGGCGACTGATAATGAATTAGCGGAGGCATTGGAAATTTCTATTGAGGAACTGCAAGTGCTCGTTAATCAGTGCAATTCGGCAACAGTCATTCCGCTTGAAGATTATTTAAAAACTGACGCCGCCGAAGCCGTCGACACGAATCCCGCAAATTCAACGGAGCTTTTCGAGATAAAAGAAACTCTCGCTAAGGCGATTGAACGTTTACCGGAAAGAGAACGAACCGTCGTATCGTTGTACTATTACGAAGAGATGACGCTTAAGGAAATAAGCTTGGTAATGCACTTGACGGAGGCGCGAATCTCTCAACTGCACACGAAGGCGATTTTTAGAATGCGCGGCTATTTGGCGCAAGGCAAAGAAGACCTGATTTAAATTAGGAACGAGAAATCAGAATTTCATTCCCCATTCCTAATTCCCAATTTCAAATTGATAGAAGGGAGGACGCGGGATGAGTGAAAATCTTATCTTGGGTGGTCCGGCATCTGGTTATAAATATGAATTCAAACCAGACGGCGTTTATTTGACAGTTTATCCCAGTGTGGACGGCGAACGTCTTTTTGAGCTGTCCGATATGCGTCAAATTCTGCGTGATTGTAAAGTTTTAGATTATGACGTAGGGATTCTTTCAAGGACAATGCGCGAGGCTAACGGACGCCCGCAAAAAATTGCTGAGCCCGTGCATATCACTGAGGAAAATTTGAAAGCGGCAGTCGGCGGCGAAAAGGTTTTCATCGGTGACGAGGAAGAACCTTATGCTCAACTTATCGTCGAATTACAACGCGACAAGATGAAGGCAACTATTCGTTACGACACGCGAGGCGGCGCACGACTTCCAACGAAAGAAATGGTTTTGGAGGCGTTGCGTGAGGCAGGCGTCGTCTATGGCATTAACGAAGATTCAATAGAAGTTGGAATCAGGAGCTTGTCTCCATTCGTTGCGGCGGAAGGGCTTCTGCCCATTCCAGGAGAAAATGCTTACATTGACAGGAAATTTGATTTAGGCATTCAAGGAAAACCAATTATCGACGATTACGGCAGAGCAGACTATAAAGATTTGAATCTGTTCGTGCTTGCCAAAGAAAATCAAACATTGGCAATTCGTATTCCGCAAACGAAAGGCACGCCCGGCAAGAATATTTTAGGTGAACCTGTGCCCGCGCAAAACGGCAGACCTTGCCCAATGCCCGAAGGTAAAAATACTAAAGTCGTCGGCGAACACAGATTGATTGCCACTGTGAACGGTCAGATTGTCGATAAAGGCTCGCGTATAAGTATCGACCCCAAGTTGGAAATAAAAGGCGGCGTCGGTGTGCAAACGGGCGATGTTGAATTCGACGGCACAATTCAGATTAAAGGCGACGTGGAGCAAGGCTTTAAAGTCAAAGCGACGGGCGATATTGAGATTAAAGGTTCAGTCAATGGCGCGGAAGTCACAGGGCGTAATGTCTACATAAGCGGCGGCATCACGGGCGCGGACAGAGCTAAAGTTTTCGCTGAACACGACGTGCGAACTGCCTTTGCCGAGAACGCTTTGATTGAGG
>CAMNLS010000048.1 GCA_946543495.1 uncultured Selenomonadales bacterium
ATCTTTGGTGCTTGGACAATCCAATCGCCAACGGAATTTATAATTGCGGCACGGGGCACGCGCACACCTTCAACGACGTGGCGAAGGCGATGATTGAGTCAATGCATTCTAGGATGCGGACGACTTATTGCGAATTCCCCGACGAACTGCGCGGCAAGTATCAGAGCTTCACCGAAGCCGACATGAAGAAACTTACTGCGGCGGGTTACAAGGGAGGCTTTACGAATTTTGTTATCGCCGTCGATGAGTATTGCAAGTTCTTGGAGGCGGGCAGCTATTACGTGCTTGGGAGATAGAGACTATGAAAAAATTTTTATCGGCATTGGCGGCGACGTTGCTTATCACGTCAACGACTTCATTTGCCGCGCAGAGCGATATAACATTGCCGACAGTCGGAGCTAAGAGCAATGAAGTTTCTGTAACGGAAGCCCTTCAGCAACGTAAAAGCAATAGAAACTTTATCGACAAGGACTTGACTGCCGCGCAGTTGTCGAAAATCCTTTGGGCGGCGAACGGTATCAATCGCCCCGATGGCAAGCGCGTTAATCCTGCGGCGATGGGCGTTTATTCCGTCGAGGTCTACGCCGTCACACGCGAGGGCATTTATCTTTACGACGCCGCCAATCATAAACTAAAACTCATTGCGGCGGGCGATTATCGTTCCGCCACGACGACAGGTCAAAGCTTCGTGAGCAAGGCGGCAGTTAATCTGGTTTACGTCGAGACGCCTGACGCTTGGAAAAGTGCAAGACACGCTCCGCCGCCGCGTGAAAGGCAAATCGCCTTCGCTAATGTGGCAGTCGGCGCAATGGTTCAAAGCGTCGCGCTCATTGCCGAGACGGAAGGTTTAGGTAATTGCGTTCGCGGCTCAATCAATCGTGACGAGTTCAAAAAAATTGCTGGGCTCTCCGCTGATAAAACTATTCTCCTGGCGCAGAGTGTCGGCTTCATAAATTAAAGTTCAGGAGGTGTTATCGTGTTCATCAAAAAGTTTTTCGGCGTGATTCTCTTGTTGGCAATGATGAGCTTGCCGCAAAGCGTTTCCGCAGAGAAGACTGACTGGTTCGACAGAAACTTTAACTTCCGCAATATCCGAACGATTATAGTCTTTGAGGTGACGAGCAATCCGAATATGGGCTACGGCGACCCTATCACCCGACGTAACTTGCAAGATAATTTCGTTCAGAATGCGCAAAAGAATCTTCGTTGCAACGTCATGACAGAGGCTGAAGCACGTCGAGCACTTAGCTACCAACTTAACATGGATTTAGATTCGCTTAATTATTCCAATCCAACGCAAGCCCGCTATGTCATCATGCAAAACGCCTACCGAATTGCAGATGCTTGGGTTACCGCTAACGTGGACGCGTGGGACGATCGTTCTTATGTCAAGCCCGGCTATACAGTTTGGGAGCAACGCAGGGAAACTCGCGTCTATCGTGACCGACATGGCAACCGCCGAGAGGAAACGTATTATATTCAAGTTCCCGTGACTTATCCGCCGCAACGCGTGGACATATCAACAATTCAAATGACTATGCAAGTTTATGAATCAAGGCGCGGCGAAATGATTTTTGCTCGTAAGGACGTGCGCGACCGCGAAGACTATCAGGCGCAAAAGGGCATGTTCGGCAGGATTGGCAATTCATTCTTTGAGGACTTCGGCAAGAAGATTCGCTGACATTTAAGGAGGTTTCGTTGATGAAAAAATTTTTTGGCTTATGCGCGGCAGTGTTCTTGCTTTGCGCGGCGATTTTCCCTGCGAAGACGTTCGCGGCGGACGATCCGAATTCGGAAGGAATAAAGGCTTTCCGCGAAGCATTGACAGCTGATTCTGATGACGTGGGCAGAATTTTCAGGCAAGATATTCTGTTTGCCTCTCCATTAGTTCAAGCCGAGTTGGATTTCTTTGGCACCGTCGAGAACAACGCTTTTAAGTCGACGGGCGATTTCACGCTTTGGATTGAAAATGAAGACGGCTCGACCACCGAAAAGACCATTCCATTTTACCTTGTGCAGGACGGCAAGGACATGACGGTTTATTTCAAAGCGGAAAAGAAGTGGGAAAAGTTCACCGCCCCGACACTCGCCGCCGATGTTATGGACATGATTGCTACGCCGACCGCCTCCGAGATTGAAGAAATAATCGACGACACCAAGGAAGTTACGATTCTGCAGGAAAACGATTATCGACGCATTATGCTTGTCACGCTCGACGGCGATCGCATGGCTGATTCTTTCAAGACGAAGGCAGAAGAAAATCCCGATGCCACTGCTGATTCATTGCAAGAAGCTACTGTGAATTATTTTGATACCGCGTTGCGCAATGCAAATATCTGGTACATGTGGACGATAGACAAGCGCGATTGGCATAGTGTCGCTATGCAATATCATCTTTCGGGCGTCATTCAAGAATTGGCACGCGCCGCCCTCAATGACCCGAATCAAGTTTGGCCGGACGATTTAAGCCAACTCCTTGAAACCATTGCTTACTACAGCGAGATTCGCGCTTACACGACCTATCCTTCAGACCCCGCCGCTAAGAAGAAATTTGAAATCCCCAAGAACGTCCTCAAGGCTAAGAGCGTCGACAGCTTAATGAACGCTACAACGAAATAAAGAGCCGTGAGCTTAAAAGAAAAAGTCGGAGGCTTGCGAAAGTCTCCGGCTTAAAATTTTTTAGAAAGGATATGATTAAATGGAAATGTTAGAAGTCATGCGTTCGCGTAGGAGCGTGCGCCGCTACACTGAAGAAAAAATTTCCGACGAACAGTTAAAACAAATCGTGAGCGCGGCATTGCTTGCGCCGAGTGGTCATTCAAAGTATCCGTGTGAATTTATCGTCGTCAAGAATCGCGAACTACTCGAAAAGATGTCGCATTGCCGTAAAGGCGTCGCCAAGATGTTGGAGGGCGCGGCGGCGGCAGTCGTAGTCATTGCCGACAAAGATAAATCCGATACGTTCGTTGAGGATTCGTGCGTGGCGATGATGAGCATGGAGCTTTTAGCAACGTCGCTGGGCATAGGCAACTGCTGGATTCAAGTACGCAACCGCGAGGCGGAAGACGATTCAACGAGTGAAGAATATCTGCGCGGGCTTTTGAACTTCCCTGAAAACTTTGCTTGTCAATCAATTCTGTCATTGGGCTATCCTGCCAAACCGCCGCGTGCTCGTGAACTTGACAAGCTTAACTTCGACAAAGTATCTTACCGCGAATAATATTCCTTATTTCTTCTTCCGTACATAAAAGCCGAAAGCCCCTGCCAACGTAACGGCGGGGGCTTTTAAGTTTAAACGTGGGGCGGATATTTTTTATCGTCGAGCTTATAATTTGAGTTGCCTGCCGCCGCCACCATGTCGAGTTCATCAAGTGACATTTCCTCGTTCATTGCGCGGCGTCGAAGTTTCAACTTCAACAGGAGACTATCCTTAACCTTGCTGAATTTTGAGAAATCCATTTGCGCAAAATTTTTTTCTAGCGTCATCGTAATCACTCCTTAAAGTTCTTTATAAAGCTTATACGTTGCAGAGTGGAATTTGTTACACGCCGCCCAAAATATTTTTTAACTTGCCGAGTGCGCGGTGAAGTGTGACGCGGACATTGCTATCAGTCATTGATAAAAGTTCGGCGATTGTTCGAGTGTCTTGCTCGCCCCAATACCTAAGCTCAATGATTCGGCGTTCGCGTTCGCTAAGTTTATCCAACGCCTTCAACAGTTCGCGGTTAGTTTCGCTGGCAATGATTTGAGTTTCTGGCTCTTCCTCGTCGGGCGCGGCAGGGTCGAAGAATTCTTCCCACTCGGTCTCTTCCGATTTATCGCGGCGGCGGGTGTGGTCGATTATCGCATTGGTCGCGATACGGAAAAGCCACGTCGAGAAGGCAGCGCGGGCAGGGTCGTAGCTCTCAAGGTTCTCGTTCATCTTCATGAAAGTTATACTAACCACGTCATCAGCGTCCGCAGAATTTTTCAGCCGCGCATAGATGAAATTATAGACACGCGGGAAAAAATATTCGTACAGCTCCTCGAAAGCTTCTTCGTCAGTCGTAGCCCGCTGAGCCAGTAAGCTATAATAATTGTCCGTCATAGAGTTTCCGCCTTCCCAAAATTTTTCTGATTCTATCACACACGCGCCGCTTTAACAATGAAATTTTTTGGCGGAGCGTTTACGTTGACTAGCTTTAATCTTTTCTAAGACATCGGGCGGAACTTCGTCTTCGGAAATTATTCGCGTCGAAGTCTTTTCTTGCAATGCTAAGTCGTGTCGTTCCTTGTCGAGAAATTTATAAGCCGCCGCCGCGCCGATAGCAGCTCCAATCAAAACGGGTATCATCAAATCGCCTCCAACAAAAAGGAACTAAGAACCAGATTCCCCAGTTCCTAGTTCCCAGTTCCCAGTTGCTACAAATCAATTCTTCCACAAGACAACGGCACTGCGAGCCGGAATGTAAAGCTTGAGCCAGTCTTTGTCTTGCCTATCGTAGACAGGATCATAATTCGTGTAATGCGGAATGGTGTCGTTCGTCAAGCCGAAGCCGCCAAACGCTTTATCGTCCGTGTTGAGCATAACATCGTAATCGCCCTTCGGAACAAGGAAGCCGTAATCAACGAAGGATTTATTCGGCGAGAAGTTGAACACGAACAGCAGACGCCCGCGCATATAAGCAAGCACTTGGTCGGCGTCGTCGTGCCAAATCTCTCTGACGGGCAAGTTTGCAAAGTCCGGTTCAGCCTTGATGACTGAAATCATCGCCCTATCGAAGTCGCCGAGTTCATGATAGCAAAGCGACTTGTCGTCGGCGAGGTGCCATTGACGGCGGGCGTATTTGTAAGACCAGCCGTTACCTTCGCGGGGGAAGTCAATCCATTCGGGGTGCCCGAACTCATTGCCCATGAAGTTGAGGTAGCCGCCGTTCATCGTCGAGAGCGTCACGAGCCGAATCATCTTGTGCAGAGCAATGCCGCGGTTCGCAACGTCGTTTTCGTCGCCCTTGCGGAAGTGCCAATACATATCCGCATCAATCAGCCTGAATATAATCGTCTTGTCGCCGACTAACGCTTGGTCGTGGCTTTCGGCGTAGGAAACTGTCTTTTCATCTGCGCGGCGGTTAGTGAGTTCCCAGAAGATTGAAGACGGTTTCCAATCCTCGTCGCGTCTCTCTTTAATCATCTTAATCCAGTAATCGGGAACGTTCATTGCAAGGCGATAGTCAAAGCCGAAGCCGCCGTCTTCAAACTTGCTGGCGAGTCCGGGCATGCCGCTAACGTCTTCAGCTATCGTGACGGCGTTGGGCTTGACTTCGTGAATCATCTTGTTGGCAAGCATGAGATAGCAAATCGCGTTGTCGTCTTGATGACCGTTGAAGTAATCGCCATAGCTCGTGAACGCCTCGCCTAAGCCGTGAGAGTAGTAAAGCATTGAGGTTATACCGTCGAAGCGGAAGCCGTCGAAGTGATACTCTTCCAACCAATATTTGCAGTTGCTAAGCAGGAAGTGTAACACGTCGTCCTTGCCGTAGTCGAAGCAGAGACTATCCCACGCGGGGTGCTCGTGCCTGTCGCCGGCGTAGAAGAATTGATTCGGGTCGCCCGCAAGGTTGCCTAAGCCTTCAACTTCATTCTTAACGGCGTGACTGTGAACGATGTCCATGATAACGCCGATACCCATTTGATGAGCCGCGTCAATCATTTCCTTAAGCTCTTCGGGCGTGCCGCAACGACTTGAGGGCGCGAAGAAACTCGATACGTGATAACCAAAGCTGCCGTAGTAGGGGTGCTCCTGAATCGCCATAACTTGAATCGCATTGTAGCCCGCCTGCTTGACGCGCGGCAAAACATTATCCTTGAACTCGGTGTACGTGCCGACCTTCTCAGCGTCTTGCCCCATGCCCACGTGACATTCATAAATCAGCAAAGGATTCGTATCAATCTTAAAGCCTTCGTCCTTCCATTCGTGCGGTTGAGCTGGATTCCAAACCTGCGCGGAGAAAATTTTAGTTTTGTCGTCTTGAACAACGCGCTGACACCAAGCCGGAATACGTTCGCCCTCGCCGCCGTCCCAACGAACTTTCATCTTGTAGAGGTCGCCGTGCTTAAGTTGATTCTCGGAAAGCTTAAGTTCCCAGTTGCCGCCTTCGAGTTTCTTGCAACGATAAGCCTCGTCCTTTTGCCAGCTGTTGAAGTCGCCGATTAAATAGATGTCCGCCGCATTCGGTGCCCATTCACGGAAGACCCAGCCATAACCCGTCTTGTGCAACCCGTAATAGAGATGTCCGCTTGCAAAGTCCGCAAGAGTGCGCTTGCCGTTTTGCGTGAGCTGATTAATCTTCCAGACTGCGTGTTCATGCCGACCGCGTATCGCGTCTTCATAGGGGGCAAGCCAGCCGTCCTTCGCAACCAAGCCGATTTGTTCTTTCGCCATAAAGTTTCCTCCTTTTAATTAAGTCTTGTTCTTCCGCGTCAATTGTAACAAAAGATTTTTTTTTAAGCAAGGAAATTGACGGCGGCAAGACGAATTTAACTGAAAATTTTTTCATGAATAGAATTTTGTAAGGAGATGTTGATAAATTGCGCTGGATAAGTTTAATTATAATCGCGGGGCTTTTAATCGGCGGTTGCGGCGGCGAAAAGACTTCCGCGCCCGTCGAAGTCAAGCAAGAGGTCTTCGCGACGATAACTGACGACGCGGGCAGAACAGTTGCCTTGCCGAACACGCCGACGCGGATAGTCGTGACGAGTGCAAGTTTCCTTGAGCCATTGCACGCAGTCGGTGCAGAGATAGTCGGGCGTCCCGATTCCAAAAATAAAATGCCGTCGTGGGCTAAGGACTTGCCGAGCGTCGGGGCGGTCTATCAAATCGACTTGGAACGCTTGCTTGCTTGTGCGCCCGATTTAGTCATCATCAATAAGGGCATGAATGAAAAACTTTTGCCCGTGCTCGACGAAAATAAAATTCCCGCGCTGGTCGTCGAACTCAAGACTTATGACGACGTTAAACGCGGGCTGAAGATGTTTTCTGCGATAAGCGGCGACACTCAAGCGGGCGATAAGATTATCAGCGACATGGACGCCGAGATTAAAGCTATCGTCGATAAGGTTCCGAAGAATCCGTTGCGCGTGGCAATTCTTCACTCGACCGCGCAAGGCTTGACGGTTCAGCTTGACGGGAGCATTGCTGGTTCAATCGTCAAGATGTTCGGTTGGCAGAACGTCGCCTCTGGTATGACGCCGCTTGAAAAAAATCCCGACGCCGCCCCCTACAGCATGGAAACGCTTGCCGAACAAAATCCGGAAATAATCTTCGTGACGAGTATGGGCGACCTCAACGAGATTAAAGCAAACATGACACGGGCAATCGAGACTAACGAGGCATGGCAAGCAATCGGGGCGGTTAAGGACAAGCGGCTTTACTTCCTGCCGCAAGATTTATTCCTGCTAAGTCCAGGGCTACGCTATCCCGAAGCCGTTAAGACGATGGCTAAGCTCATCTACCCAAAGGAGATTGACTGATGTTTATCGATACACACTGCCACCTTGAGGACGACAAGTTCACCGAAGACCGCGCAGAGGTTCTGACACGCGCCCGCGCCGCCCAAGTCGAACGGATTATAAATTTCGGAAGCACGCTACAAAGTTCCGTTGCCGTCGTCGAATTGACTAAAACCTTCGCGGAGCTGTATGCGGGCGTGGGCATTCACCCAGAAGAGATTGACGACTTCGACGAGAAAACTTGCGCTACGCTTGCCGAACTCGTCACGGATAAAGTTATCGCCGTCGGGGAAATCGGCTTGGATTATCATTGGGAAAAGGATTCGGCGCGGCGACTGATTCAGCAGAAGATTTTTATTGAGCAACTCGACCTTGCCCGACAGCTGAAGTTGCCCGTTTGTGTTCATGACAGGGACGCGCACGGCGACACGCTAAAGATTTTGCAGACGGAGGCAAGAGACCTGCGCGGGGTGTTGCATTGTTATTCGGGCAGTTTGGAGAC
>CAMNLS010000049.1 GCA_946543495.1 uncultured Selenomonadales bacterium
GAAGTGCAGACGATTTCCAAATTAAGCGTTGGTATTGTTCGCACCGACGACAGCACCTTCGGGAACGACGAAGATTTCGCCCTCTTTGCCTTCGACTTTCGCGCCCACTTTGATGACTGCGTCTTGAGCGATAATCGCATAGTTGACGACTGCACCTTCTTCAATGACCGCCGACGGAAGGATAACCGAGTTGGTGACCTTCGCATCTTTGCCGACGCGCACGCCTTGGAAGATAACGCATTTGTCAACTTCGCCTTCAATCTTCGCGCCTTCGTTAATCATGGACTGCTTAACGGAAGCATAAGGACCAACGAAGTGCGGCGGCAGTGACGGATTGGAGGAGAAGACTTTTTGATCGCCTTTGAGGTCGAAGGGCGGCTGGTCTTGGAGAAGATCCATATTTGCCTGCCAGAGGCTTTCAATCGTTCCGACATCTTTCCAATAGCCGTCGAAAGCATAGGAGAACATGCGAGCGTTATCAGCAAGCATTTTCGGAATCAAGTCATTGCCGAAGTCGTGCGTAGAATCTTCTTTTACGCCGTCTTCTTCGAGGTACTTCTTGAGGAACGGTTTCGAGAAAATATAGATACCCATCGAGGCGAGGTTGGATTTAGGTTCTTTCGGTTTTTCTTGGAATTCGGTGATGCGTCCGGTCTCTTTATCGGTTACCATGATGCCGAAGCGCGGAGCCTCTTCCCACGAAACTTCAAAGACGCCGATAGTAACATCAGCGTTATTCATCTTGTGAGCCTTGAGCATCCAAGAATAATCCATGGTGTAGATATGGTCGCCGGAGAGAATCAGCACGTAGTCGGGGTCTGCCAGGTCAATGAAGTTAAGGTTCTGATAGATAGCGTCTGCCGTTCCGCGATACCAATCCGCGCCCTTTTCGCGAGCATAAGGAGGAAGAATAAAAACGCCGCCGCCCGTACGGTCGAGATCCCACGAGCTACCGCTACCCAGATAGTTATGAAGTTCGAGCGGCTTATATTGAGTGAGCACGCCAACTTTTTCGATACCCGAATTTGCACAGTTAGAAAGCGGGAAGTCGATGATACGATACTTTCCGCCGAACGGTACTGCCGGCTTCGCAACGGTTTTAGTTAAGGCCTTGAGGCGGCTACCCTGCCCGCCGGCCAAGATCATTGCCAAGCACTCTGTCTTTCTCATAGAATAATCCCCCCTGAACGAAATACAACCTTCAACATTTCCGAAGCAAGGCTTCATTAGCAAATGCATTTCTACGCGCTGTTAGTTTTTCCTGCCAAAAATTTCAGAAAAAATTTTTTAACCGCGTAAAGTTTCAAGCCACACGAATAGCACAGAAATATCAGCGGGAGATACGCCCGAAATCCTTGACGCTTGCCCTATTGAATGCGGGCGAATTTCCGAAAGTTTTTCTCTTGCCTCGACGCGCAAATTCTTTAAGGCGTTGTAGTCAATGTCGTCGGGGATAAGTTTATTTTCAAGTCGGTCAAGCTTTGCGGCAAGCTCGGCTTGTTTTTTTATGTAGCCTTCGTAGAAAATACTAATCTCAACCTGCGCGGCGGCGTCGGAAGAAATTTGCGGCAAATCAAAAGCTTCACGAAGTTTTTCATACGTGACGTTCGGGCGGCGTAAAAGTTCGGCAAGCGGCATGGCGTTATGAATTTCCCCTAAGCCAAGTTCGTCAAGCTTCTGATTAATCTCCGTGCTCGGCGTCAACTTGATTTCGTTAAGGCGTTGCGTCGCCAATAAAATTTCATCGCGCTTAGTCTCGAACAGTCTTTGACGTTCAGGCGAGGCAAGTCCGATTCTGATTGCGTGCGGCGTCAAGCGCAAGTCGGCGTTGTCTTGTCGTAGTAGCAAACGATATTCTGCCCGCGAAGTCATCATGCGGTAAGGCTCATTGGTTCCCTTCGTCACGAGGTCATCAATCAGCACGCCGATATAAGCTTCCGAACGCTTGAGTATCAACGGCTCCGAATGCTTGACGTGAGCCGTCGCGTTAATGCCCGCGATTAATCCTTGAGCCGCTGCCTCTTCGTAGCCGCTTGTGCCGTTCGATTGCCCCGCCGAGAAGAAGCCCGCGATTGATTTAAATTCTAACGTCGGCTTGAGTTGCAATGGGTCTAAGCAGTCGTATTCAATCGCGTAGCCCGCCCGCATAATCTTAGCGCGTTCAAGTCCGGGTATCGTGTGAAGGAACTCAATCTGCACGTCCATTGGCATTGAAGTCGACATGCCCTGCACGTAATATTCCTGTGTGTTCAAGCCTTCTGGCTCAAGGAAGAGTTGATGACGTTCCTTATCGGGGAAGCGAATTATCTTCGACTCAATCGACGGGCAATAACGAGGTCCAATGCCCTCAATGATTCCATTCGCCATAGGGGCGCGGTGGAGGTTGCGGCGTAAAATTTCGTGCGTGCGTTCGTTGGTGTAGGTTAGGTAGCAGTTGACGAGATTTTTAACGGGCGTCGTCGTCATGAAGGAAAAATTCTGCGGAGGGTCGTCGCCACATTGAAGTTCCATTTTGTCGAAGTCCAAAGTTCTCGCGTCGACCCGCGCAGGCGTTCCGGTCTTAAAGCGCATGAGTTTAACGCCGAGATTCCTCAACGAGTCGGAGAGCTTAAGCGCGGCGCGTTGACCGTTGGGACCGCCGTCGAAGATACTTTCGCCGATGATGATTCGTCCGCTTAGATAAGTGCCGCTCGCTAAGATAACCGCGCTTGCTAAAAAAGTTTCGCCAGTCTCCGCCTCGACGCCAACGACCTTGCCGCCCTCGACCAAAATATTTTCAATCAGTAGTTGTTTTAAATCCAAGCCGTCGACGTTCTCGCAAGTCTTCTTCATGACGGCTTGATAAATCTTCTTATCGGCTTGAGCGCGCAGGGCACGGACGGCGGGACCTTTACCAGTATTAAGCGTGCGGAATTGAATACAAGTTTCGTCGGCGGCGATTCCCATTTGTCCTCCGAGCGCGTCGAGTTCGCGGACGAGATGACCTTTGGCAGGTCCACCGATTGACGGGTTGCAAGGCATCATCGCCAGGTTCTCCAAAGATAAAGTCGTAAGCAAAGTTTTACAGCCGAGCCGCGCAGAAGCCAACGCCGCCTCAATGCCCGCGTGCCCCGCCCCGATTACTATCACGTCGTATTTGTCGGCGATAAACATTGAATCCCTCCCGAAAAAATTTTTTCGATTATAAATTTCAAGCGCAGTGGTGTCAACGCTTGCCTTGAGCCGCGAAAAATTGTAGACTTGCCGCAAAATATTTTTGGAGGTGTCTTCATGATAAAAAAATTTTTAGGCGTGCTGCTTGCCGTGATGATGTTAAACGTGTCAATCTGCGCGGCGGCGGAACTAATCATCTTCCACACCAACGACATGCACTCACGCATTCAAGACACGGACGATAATAAGCACAGCATTGGACTGGCGGAGCTTGCGGCGGCGGTTAAAGCTACAAAGGCAAAGAATTCTGCGACTCTCTGGCTTGACGCTGGCGACACCTTTCACGGTATGCCGATTATCACAATCAGTAAAGGTGAAAGTATGGTGCCACTCATGAACGCGGCGGGCTATGACGCAATGACCGCTGGCAATCACGACTTCAACTACGGCTCGGCACAACTCGAACGGCTCGCCAAACAATTAAAGTTCCCGCTCCTTGATGCTAACGTCGTGCGTCGTAAAAATGGCAAGCCTGTCTTTAAGCCGTACAAAATCTTCAAGCTAAACGGAATCAAGGTTGGTGTGTTCGGACTGTCGACGCCTGAAACCGCTTTCAAGACCAATCCAAAGAACGTCACTGAGGTTGAGTTCCTAAACCCCGTTGAAGTATCCAAAGAGATGATTAAAGTCCTGCGCCCTAAGTGCGACGTGGTGATTGCCGTAATGCATATGGGCGTTGATGCAAGCTCCGAGTACACCAGCGAACGCATTGCCCGCGAGACGGACGGCATTGATTTAATCGTTGACGGACACAGCCACACCACCCTTACCGAAGGAATCAGAGTTAAGGACACGTTGATTGTTCAGACTGGTTATTATGAACATTTCCTCGGCAAGGCGACGATTGAGGTTGAAGACCACAAGATTGTCTCTAAGAAGTCCGAACTCCTCGACGCGGACGCAATCAAAGCTATAAACCCCGTGCCCGATAAGCAAATCCTAGCGACGCTTAAAGACGTAAACGCTAAGGCAGAAAAACTTTTGAATGAAGTCGTTGCTCAAAGTGATAAAGAACTTTCAAGCGAACGTCTGCTGGTTCGTCGTAATGAATCTGAGCTGGGCAATCTCACGGCGGACGCGTTCCGTTGGGCGGCGAAGTCTGACATTGCCATTATCAATGGCGGCGGCTTGCGTGCCAACTTGCCCAAAGGCGAAGTTCGTAAGCGTGATATTATGGCTATCTTCCCATTCGGCAATACGTTACGCGTAGTTGAGGTCAAAGGTTCGGCAATTCGTGCAATGCTTGAACACTCCGTCGAATATTATCCTGCGTCGTTCGGCGGCTTCCTTGACGTTAGCGGAATGACCTTCAGTTATGACCCCACGCAACCGGGCGGCTCTCGTATCAAAGAAATTTTCATCGGCGGACAACCTATCGACGAAGGCAAAACTTATACGATTGCACTTGCCGATTTCCAAACGGCTGGCGGCGACGACTACACCATGTTTAAAGGCGCAAAGATTATTGGCGAGCTTGGTACGTTCGAGGAAATCTTCGCCGATTACCTCAATCAAGTTGGCATGAAAGATTACGCCGTCGGCAGAATCACGCGCCTTAAAGAAGTTCCCGTGCCCGACGAAGAATAAAATTTTCCACAATGCTTACTTAAGTAAAATAGATTTTCTTACGATAAAATTTCTACCGACTGAAAAGCAGAAAGGAGGAAATTTTTAGTCGAGGCGCGTGGCAATCAAGTCACCGGTATCTTTGAAAAGTGAATATCTTGCTTACACGGAGGATAACCGAATGCTTTTCTACAAATTTCAGATAACCTGCGAACTTAGAATCGACAAGAGCGGCGTCAATCCCCTTGAGGCTCGGCGGGCGTTCAAGTTCCAATTAAACGACTTGAGCGCGGCACTAGCTGAAGGCATTGACGGCGATAAAGTCAGAGTTCTGATTCATCGCGCAAGACAAAATACATTTCAAATGCTGGTCGCGGTCGACGGCTTTAAAGAATTGACTGTTGCCAGATTGACTAAGCTCTTTGAAAAATTTTTCGACGAACACGACGAGTTCAACACCAAAGGCGTTAAGATTAAAGACCTCGACGAAATCACCGCAACGAAGTTCTCCAAAATCTTCGACAGGGCAAACCGTTCCGACAACTTCAACTTCGATTACTATCAGATTAATCAAGACTTAGGGCTTGACGCGTTGGAAAATCGGACATTCAAATTGACGGAGATTATCTGCCCCGCGAAACGTTTGAGCTTGGAGGCGGCGAAGAAAGAATCTGAAGTGCTCCTCGCCGACGACACCTTTAAAGAAGAGTTCGCCCGCATTTACGCCAAAGAAAATGTTCATCACTTCTACGGGCAGCCCGTCCATTATAAAATCATCGCCGGTAACACCAACGCCGCACTTAGTTTATCTAATCTGCTCGTCGCCACGCTTTACACAAACAAACGCCTTATAAGCCGCCGAATCAATATCATTACTAACGTCACCGATAACTGCTACGACGAAAGCGACTTTGAACGAATTATTGAGAACGCGGCGGGCGGCACCGTGATTATCGAACTTAGCGGCGAACGTACTAACACAGGGCAATTCGCTCACGCTTATGAACAAGTCGTCGAATTCATTGCCGATACCGTCAAACGCTTTCAACGCAACACGCTTTGTATCTTCGTGGAGCTTGCAGATAAACCCGGCTTTGCTCCCCAACTTACTGCAAGACTTCAAGACGATTTGCACATAATCGAATTGAACGAGGGCGCGGGCAATCGTGACACGGCGTTGAACTATCTTAAAAATCTTATGAACGGTTTAGACTCGGCGACGACTCTTTACACCGACGCGGAACTTTTGGAGGCTATGGGCGATAAGCTGACCTTCACTGCCTCCGACATCTACAACATCCGTGAAAAACTTTACAACAGTTCCTTGAAAAACAAAACTTATCCCGCTTATCGTGAAGTTGACCGCTTGAGCATCAAAACCGAAGAAGAATCCAACGATGCTTACGTTGACTTCCAAGACATGATTGGACTTGTTGAGCAGAAGGCTCTTATTGAACAGATTATCGCGGCGCATCGCGTGCAGAAAATGCGAATGGATATGAACCTTGATAAGCAGAAGGCAGCGTTGCATATGAGCTTCACGGGCACGCCCGGCACCGCCAAGACGACTGTCGCACGACTCATCGCGCAGATTCTCGCTCGCGACGGCGTCTTGAAGACAGGACGTTTCGTTGAATGCGGCAGAGCTGACTTGGTTGCCAAATACGTCGGCTGGACGGCTAAGGCTGTTCGCGATAAGTTCCGCGAGGCTCGCGGCGGCGTGCTGTTTATCGACGAGGCTTACAGCTTATCGGACGGCGAACATGCTACCTTCGGCGACGAGGCAATCAATACAATCGTTCAAGAGATGGAGAATCACCGCGACAACGTGATTGTTATATTCGCGGGCTATCCCGACAAGATGAAAGAGTTCCTTGACCGTAACGAGGGCTTGAGGAGCCGAATCGCTTTCCACGTCGACTTCCCCGACTACACGCCCGACGAACTCACGGATATTTTTAAGCTCATGGCGAAGCGTCGCGGCTTTGAAATCTCCGCTGAGGTCGCTGAACACTGCAAGAAGATTTTTAAACGCGTCGCCAAGAAAAAGAACTTCGGCAACGGTCGCTTTGTTCGTACGCTAATTGAACAGGCTTGGCTTAAACAGGCTCAACGCATTATCAAAGAGAACGAAGGCGGCGAAGTCACTAAGGAAGACTTGACCAGCTTCAAGGTCGAGGACTTCGACGTAAACATTGATAAAAATTACAGCAAAGAACGTAAGCTCGGCTTTATCAGATAAAAATTTTTCAAGACTGTCTCAAAAATTTGGAGACGGTCTTTTTTATCATTTGCGGCGTAAAACCCCCCGGCTTTATCCGTGGGGAGTTTGGCAAGTTGACAACTGCTTCAAAAGGTGAAACCGCATGACATACAATGAAAATTGCTTTGAACCAATTAAGGAGCGATAGAAATGACGATAACGATTTGGGCTTAATGCTAGCGATTAACTAAATACACATTGACGCCTACGGGCGTTTTTTTAATGTAGGGGAGCAATGAGCGAAGAATATTCGCCAAACGTCTTGGAACGTGCAAGCAACTGGCAATGCATAACTCAGCGAAACTTAATTTGACAGTAAATCAGTCGTGATATAAAATCTCTGCGCGAAAATAAGCTCGTACTCTCAACGGGGAGACGAGACTTGGAGGTTTTATCAATGAAAAAATATACTGATGCCGAAAAATTCAGCTTGGTAAGGCGCGAGGCGATTTACACGGGGCTTGCGCTTGTCGGGCTGATTATTTTTTGGCTAATCGCGGGATTCGGCACCGCAAGCAGTGAAATTAGGATTTTTCATCTGCCACTGTGGGCTGTACTCGGTTCAATCGGCGTTTGGCTCGTCGCTATCGTTATCAGCGCAGTTTTAAGCAAAATTTTATTCAAAGACATTGATTTAGGCGGTGATGACGATGACAGGTAGTTTTTCCGCTCTAACATCATTAATTTTGCTTTTGCCGCTGATTTTGTTTATGTTCGTCATGGTTGCTATCAGCGTTTATGTTCGGCATAAGCAAGCGGGAAAAAATTTCGTCAGCAGTTATTTTGTCGGCAATCGCGAACTCGGCGGCTTCGTTTTGGCTATGACAACCGTCGCAACGTATAGTTCAGTCTCAAGTTTCGTCGGAGGCCCCGGAATGGCGTTTCAAGTCGGCTTCGGCTGGATTTATATGGCTGTCGTGC
>CAMNLS010000050.1 GCA_946543495.1 uncultured Selenomonadales bacterium
CGAGTTTGTCGACGGTAAGAGCAGAATCATTAACAATTTTTTCAACGCTGATAATCTGATTAACGGACGCTTCGACGGCTTCTGTACCGGCGTTAGCTTCGTCCATAGCTTTGCCGACCATAGAGGCAACCAAATCTGAAGTCTTAGTAAGAGTTTCGATAGAACGCGTAGCAACGTTGATAGCTTCCATAGCGTCGTTAATGAGAGATTGCTGTTCGACAACCGCGCCCGCCGAGCTGGTGACAGATTGAGCAACCTGTTCGGACGCTTGCGAACTTTGGTGAGCACTGGCAGTAAGCTCTTCGGAAGAAGCGGCGAACTGACTTGCGGCGTCGCTTGTCTTTTGAATGACCTTGCTTATAGTCTGGCGCATATCACGGATGGTAAGAGCCATAGTTCCGAATTCGTCTTGGCGGTCGGCGTCAAGCAAATCGGTGCGACGGAAATCGCCGTCTTTGAGAAGGTGCAGTGCTTTAACCATATTTTCAAGCGGATTGGTAACAGCTTTGGTAATCGTGAGGCTGAAGAAAATCAAGATAACGAACGTACCGCCGACGACAAAGAACAGATTGCGAACAGCGGCGTCAATGCCTTCGTCGGAGCGTTTAATCGTGGCATCTGAATCTTCGTAAGCTTTTTGTTGAATAGCCAAAATTGCACCGCCCGTTGAAACGGCATGAGGCATTACTTCACTCTGATAGAACTCAAGAGCCGTATTTCTGTGAGCGGCAATAGCGGCCGTATCACCAACGGGTGATTTCATCGTAAACATTTTGTCGCCGCCTTCTTTGAACTTAGCCCATTCACGTTTGGCAGCGTCGACTTGAGCACGAGCTTGCGCATCGTCTTTGATTATCTCTTCGTAGATAGCCAAAGACTCGTCCAACTCTTTAACTGCGTCGTTGTACTTATCGAGGCGGGATTGAAATAGAGCTGGGTCTACCGTCAAGGGTGCCAAAATTGTCTGAACCTGAGCATAGCGCACTGCATGACGACAACGACCGATTTCAAAGATACCCTTCAAATATGTTTGGCTGATTGTGTTCAAATCCTCTTGCGCTTGCATAACGGCAAAGTAGCCGACCATACCAATAACAACCATTCCGATAATCGCGACGATGTTCAGAATCAATAACTTATACGCCACGCGCATATTGTTCATCCAAGACATAAAATATTTTCCTCCTTTATTTATCGGCGGTCTAAAAATTTTTTGTGCTTGAGATTTTACGACAAGAGCCTTTCGTCTTGACAACCGCCCATCTCAACCTTTGAACGAGTTCCCGCGAATGGGGCATGACTTTCCGTCGTTCCGTGCGGTAGTGTGATTCTTAGTGAGTAGATTGTCTATATCGGTGCCTCCCTCCGCAAATGCCCGACTGCAAAATTAGTGCTTAGTAAAATTTTATTACTAACTTTTCGCTATTCGCCGTGTTGTTCAATAATCCTTTAACAAAACAAAAAAGCCCCGACAAAAGCCGGAGCAAAAATTTTTATTAAGCGATATATCTTTAGTATTGGAACATCTGCAAGGAATTCTGCAGGTCTTGCGCGAGGCGAGCGAGCTCGTCGGCTGCGGAGGAAATCTCTTCGGACGAGGCGGATTGTTGCTCTGCCGCTGCAGACACGCTTTCCATTTCCTTCGAGACGCTGAGACCTTTTTCCAATGTCTTATCGTTGCAGTCACGAATCTTGAACGTTGCAGTTTCGACCGCTTTGAGTTCGTTGACCATATTCTTTGCTTCATTCTCAACGTTGGAAGACGCCTCTTTAATGCTGTCGAACGTGTCGCGAAGTTTTTCAACAGATTGAGTACCAGCACGAACAGCCGCGTTGCCTTTCTGCATGGAGTCAACCGCGTTGGTAGTTTCTGCTTGAATTTCGCCGATGAGTGTTCCGATTTTCTGAGCTGCCTCTTGTGATTCTTCGGCAAGCTTGCGGACTTCTTCGGAAACGACTGCGAATCCGCGACCATGTTCACCAGCGCGCGCCGCCTCAATCGCCGCGTTCAACGCAAGCAAGTTAGTTTGTTCGGCAATGCCGCTGATAGCTTCAACAATTTGTCCGATTTCTTGAGAACGTTTGCCGAGTTTGTCGACGGTAAGAGCAGAGTCATTAACAATCTTTTCAACGCTGATAATCTGAGCAACCGACGCTTCAACGGCTTCGGTACCAGCATTAGCTTCGTCCATAGCTTTGCCGACCATAGAGGCAACGAGGTCAGAAGTCTTAGTAAGAGTTTCGATAGAACGCGTAGCAACGTTGATAGCTTCCATAGCGTCGTTAATGAGAGATTGTTGTTCGACAACCGCGCCTGCGGAACTGGTAACGGATTGAGCAACCTGTTCGGACGCTTGAGAACTTTGATGAGCACTGGCAGTAAGCTCTTCGGAAGAAGCAGCAAATTGGCTTGCGGCGTCGCTTGTCTTTTGAACTACTTTACTTATGGTCTGACGCATATCGCGGACGGCAAGAGCCATAGTTCCGAATTCGTCTTGGCGGTCGGCGTCAAGCAAATCGGTGCGGCGGAAGTCGCCGTCTTTGAGCAAGTAGAGTGCCTTAACCATATTGCTAAGCGGAGTAGTAACAGCTTTGGTAATGGAGAAGCTGAAGAAAATCAAGATAACGAAGGTGCCGCCGAGGGCAATAAACAAATTGCGAACCGCCGCGTCAATGTGTTCGTTGCTACGTTTGATTGTGTCTTCGGAATCTTGATAAGCCTTCTGCTGAATTTCGAGAATCGCGCCGCTGGTCGAAACTGCGAAGGGCATAACTTCTTTCTGATAGAATTCCATAGCGGCATTTCTGTGAGCGGCAATGGCTATAGTGTCGCCACCCGCCGGAGAACGCATTTGCATCAATTTATCGCCGCCGGCTTTGAACTTAGCCCATTCGCGTTTTGCGGCGTCAACTTGTGCGCGGGCTTGCGCGTCGTCTTTGATTATCTCTTCGTAGATAGCCAAAGACTCGTCCAATTCCTTAACTGCACCATTGTACTTGTCAAGGCGAGACTGCAACAGCGAAGAATCAACTGTCAAAGGAAACAAAATCGATTGAACCTGGGCATAGCGGACTGCGTGACGACAACGACCGATTTCAAAGATACCCTTCAAGTACTTTTGGCTTATGGTATCCATTTCTCCTTTTGCGTCTATGGTGGCGAAGTAACCAACCATTCCGACGACAACCATACCGATAATCGCGACAACGTTCAGAACCAATAACTTATACGCTACTCGCATGTTGTTCATCCAAGACATAAAATATTTTCCTCCTCTTTTCGCGGTAAAAGAGCCGCTGATAAGTTATGAACGATTCCCGCAAGTTTATCGGGCATAACTTTCCGTCGTTCGTGCGGTAGTTAAAAACTTACAGGATTAATTATCTATATTGTACCCCCTCCCGCAAGCGTCCCTTTCCGCTTTAATTCTTTAATACTGTCGATTGTAGTGCTACGAAAAAGGAATGTCCATAATTCACGCCGTATCAGCTGAAGTCTAGGCGGCGTATAAATAAATCTTCGTCATGATAGCATAAAGCACGCCATTAAGTCTAGGATTTTGCAAAAAAATAACGGTCGGAAAATTTTTCCGCCGCTCTCAGCGATAGAAGAGTCCTTCAATCTTTAAATTAAGATCTCTTCGACCAGAGCCAAAATATTTTCGTGAATGTCCGTCGGACTGCGTGCAAAATTTCTATCGGCGCACGGGACGACCTTCCAATCAAACCTTTTAGCAATCTCCTTGTAGACGTTATAAATCTTTTCCATGTAATCGGCGTCGCTCTCGTGAATGTCCTCGCGTCCGCGCTCTTTGCGAAGGATAGCACTGATGGCGGGTGGCATATCCAAAAAAATCGTCATGTCGGGGCGCGGCAACTTAAAGCGTTCATACTCAAAATCATCAAGCCACGCAAAAAATTTTATACGGTCGCTTTTCTTATTGAACTTCGCCGCTTGATACGCCATATTCGAACCGACGTAACGATCGCTAAGGATAAGCCCGCCTTCCTCGTAAAAATCTTTTAATTCAACGAAGCCCGCAAATCTATCGACGGCATAAAACGCCGCCGCCGCGTAGGGGTTGACAGCCTCCGCATCTCCTCCGAAGTCGCCGCGCAGATACATTTTAATTAACGCGGACGATTCGGAAGCATAGTTGGGAAAGCTCACACGCTTCACTTTAACCTCTAAATCGCGCAGACGTTCATAAAGTTTGCGTGTCTGCGTCGCTTTGCCTGAACCGTCCGAGCCTTCGATAACAACTAATTTCCCCATAACTGTACACCCCCTGTAAAAATTTTTGTTGCGAAAGTAGCTGTATAAGTTAGACAAACCATTATTATTTCCTGCCGGGAAAATTTTAGAGTGGTTCTTTGCAAAAATCGATAAATGCCTGCGCGGCTTTGGAAACATACTTTTCTTTCTTCCAAGCAAGCCCAATATCGACAAAAATAGGCTCATAAAACGGAATTGCTTTAACATCGTGGGAATCTTGGCAGATAAAATCCAAAAGGAAAGCTATTCCGACCTGATGAGCGACGAGACCTTTTATCGTGACGATTTGCCCCGACTCAAGCACGGTTCGCGGCGTAATTTTCAGCGCGGACAGTTTATTTTGAACGATTTGCCGCAGGTAAGAGCCTTCTCTCATCATAATTAAATCGGAGGCGGCAATATCTTTAGGCGTTATCCAATTTTTGCGGGCGAGCGAGCTTTTTTGCGACACGCAGACCATTAATTGATTGCAGCTCATCTTAAGAACGTTTAAATTCGGCGTGGAATTGGGGACGACTATAATTCCGAAGTCAAGCTCATCACTTTCGAGCTTTTCACGGATTGAAAGCGAGCCTTCCTCGAAAAGTAGCACTTCAAGATTCGGGTGAAGCAGTCGGAAGCCGGAAAAAACTTTCGGGAAGAGGTACGCGCCCATCATCGGCGGAATTCCGATTTTAATCGTGCCTTTTTGCAGTTGTTTATAGTCGTTGACTTCCAATATCGCCTCGTCAATGTTATGCAAGGCAAGTTCGATTCGTTTAAGGAAGACATTGCCTTCAGGCGTCAAGGTTAATTGCTTTTGGCTACGGTCGAAGAGTTGAACGCCGAGTTCCGCCTCCAATTTCTTTATCGCGACTGTGATATTTGGCTGTGAGACTCTGAGGCGTTGCGCGGCGCGTGTAATGTTCTTCAAGCGGCTTGCCATCTGAAAATATTCAAGTTGTCGCAACTCCATTTTAATCACTTCCTTTGATTTAAGATTGAAAAGCTTATCTATAATTGCAGTTTATATTTTACACTGCTAAAATTTACCTTGCAACTTTTATTTAGGAGCGTGATAAATGTGATTGAGATCAGGGGCGTGAAAAAGTATTTTGGCGAAGTGCGAGCGGTCGACGGGATAAATTTTACGATTAAACGCGGCGAAGTCTTCGGATTACTTGGAAAAAATGGTGCGGGCAAGACGACAACGATTAAAATGCTGACACTTCAACTTAAACCGACGGCAGGCGAGATATTTTTTGAGGGTAAAACGATTCTCAGCAATGAAATCTTAATCAAAAGCCTAATCGGACTCGTGCCACAACATTTGAACTTTGACCAAGATTTAACGGTTGAGGAAAACTTAGAATTGCACGCTAGACTACATCATTTGCCGAAGATTGAACGACTTGAACGCATTGACGAGCTTTTAAAGTTCGTGGAGCTTGAAAAAGTTCGCAAATCGTTTGTGCGTGAACTATCTGGCGGCATGAAGCGACGACTTCTAATCATTCGCGCATTAATTCATCGCCCGAAGATTTTATTCCTAGACGAACCGACGGTTGCCCTTGACCCACAAGTCCGTCATAAAATTTGGGAGCTGATAGCCGATTTAAAGGCTCAGGGAATTACAATCGTGTTGACGACGCATTATATCGAAGAGGCGGAAAATTTATGCGACCGCGTGGCAATTTTAAATCGCGGAAGGTTAGTAGCACTCGATACGACAGAAAATCTTTGTGCGGGGCGTTCGTTGGAAGAAAAATTCCTCGCGCTTACCAAATGAATCCTTAATCCGACGCAACTAGCAATGCGCAGCGTTGCGTACGAACGCGGCAATTAACTCCGACTTTATCGACGACTAAAGCGCGACCGCTGTTTGGTTACTTTTGCAAAAGTAACTAAAAAGTCCCCGCCGCGTTGACGGGGATTTTCTTATGCCTGTATGACTGGGAAGGCTCCC
Source organism: uncultured Selenomonadales bacterium (assembly GCA_946543495.1). Taxonomy (GTDB): domain Bacteria; phylum Bacillota; class Negativicutes; order Selenomonadales; family Selenomonadaceae; genus Quinella. Next base: position 6,222 of record CAMNLS010000050.1, read on the forward strand.
AAGTTCTTCAGCCAAATGCTTTTATCGTAAACAGCTCGGATTGATTCTTTTAAAGCGTCGTCGCCAGCATCGGTTTCCAGTTCAAAAAAGAAGATATACGCGCCTAAAATCGTTCGGGCGGGGCGAGACTCAATTCTGGTCATGTTCACGTTGCGTTTAGCGAATTCTGTAAGCACATCGCAAAGAGAACCTGCGCGGGAACCGTCAATCTGACAGATAATCAGAACTTTATCGCCGTCGAAGGTCTCGATAGGCTTGGCGTCGCGTGAACGGTACGTTATCTCGAAAAATCGCGTGAAGTTGTTTGGATTGTCTTGAATGTCTTTGGAGGCGATTGTCAGACCATTAAGCTTGCCGGCGCGTTCGGTACAAATGGCGGCAGAAGATTCGTCAACGAGTTCAGCGGCACGAGCAGTAGAGGTTGTCGAGATAATTTCAGCGTTTGGAAAATTCTTATGGATGAACTTCCTGCATTGCGCGAGCGGTTGGGCGTGCGAGAAGATTTTTTCGACAGATTTAACGTTTGGGCGCGTCATGAGGAAATTTTTGACTTGCCAGACGAGTTCGCGGGCGATTGTCAAAGTATCGGAGCGCGCCAACGTGTCGAGCGTGATATTTATCGAACCTTCAAGCGAATTTTCGACTGGAACAAGTCCTGCGTCCAATTTCCGTTCCTTGACGGCGGTTAATACGTCGAAGATGTCCGCGCAGATTTCCAACTTAAAATCTTCCCGTGAATGTTTTTTAAGCCAAAGAGCCGCCTCCTCTGAGTGTGTGCCCTTCGGTCCGAGTATTCCTAACGTCTTCATGTCAATCACCTAACTTCAGTTTGCTTAATTCGGGGAAGAGGTCGCCGATTGATTGCGATAACTCCTTGGGGCGGAGCAAGTCGATAACGGGTTGCATAACGCGGAAGAACTCATCATCGTCCTGAAGGAGCGCAAGGATTGCGGCAGTGTTCGCGGCGTCGGCAAGGGCGGTGTGTTGCGTGCCCTCGAAGTCACGATTCATCGCGCCGATTGCGTGCTTTAGTGCCAGAGAGCTGTGCAAGCCTATTCTCTCGTCGAAAGCCTTCTGCAAGTCCCGCCATTGCCTTTCGAGCTTGCCAACGTCATAGCCTGGAATCTTGAAGCGGCATTCGTCGCGGAGCTGATTAATATCCGAGTTGCTCCACGAATAAAGCGTCATGTCCCACGTCCCAATCCAATCCATGAAGTTTTGAAACGCCTCAGGGAACAGCGGCTTATCGGCGACAGTCTCTTGCGTTATGCCCGTCAACTTGGTTATGTGCTTAGTAATCTCGCCGTATTGCGGGCGAACGTAGCATTGGAATTCGTCAACCATGTTATAATCTGCGTTGAGTTTCACCGCGCCAATCTCAATGACTTCATCGGTAGTAAATCGTCGCACGTCTTTGAGATTCTTGTTGACGGGATTCATTTCCAAATCAATCACAATGTGAACCAAATTATCAACCTCCTAATAGCTTTGTTAGTTGATAATTCTGGTTGCGTCTGAAAATATCCTGCTTAGAAAGTTTTTATTGACAAAATTAAAGGCGTATGATAACATGCGCCGTGTTGTGGGCAAGTGTTCATGACAAGAGCCGCGGGGTGGAGCAGTCGGTAGCTCGTCGGGCTCATA
>CAMNLS010000051.1 GCA_946543495.1 uncultured Selenomonadales bacterium
CGCCTTTTGTTGATGAGATCGTCAATCGTATTGCCGTGCAAATTTCTGAACGACTAGTCAAAGCGAAATATCTTAATCCCGAAGCCGACGCGCTGAAGAAAATTGTCGAGCGGCTCAAAAAGATTACCGACAATCTTAAGCTGAAGACCTTCGATAAATACGTTGACGAGATGAACACCATGCTTAACGAGTTGGAAGGCACGCCCTTTGCTGACGAAGCCGCTAACCTCATTGCCGCGCAGATAACGGAACGCCTCGCCAAAGCACAGTCGATTAAGCCCGAAGCTCACGAACTGGAAAAGATTGATTGGCGACTCAAGAGGATTGCCGCAGACATAAAAAGGCGCGAGTTGGACGCTTGGGCAGAAAAAAAATTGCCGAGCTTGTCGATTGCGCCCGCCAAAGCAGTCAGCGATTGCATTGAGATTTTGCGCAAGATACCGACTTACAAACGCGCACAGGACAGACTGAAACTCATTCCGCCACGAACTCCGCCGACGATTGTCGCCACGCTTCGTGAAAATTATTCGCCCGTCAGCAATTCAATCATCGGGAAAATATCCGTCAAGGCGAAGTCAACGAGCATTGCCACTGCCGAATCGGCTTTGGTTTGTAACGTCTCTTGGCAGACGGCAAACGACCTCGGCATAACCTACACGCTGATAAAAAAAATCGGCGGCGTGCCGAAAACTCATCGCGACGGAAAAATTTTGATTGAGAACACCGACCGGCTTGAGTTCAATGACAGCGACGTTAAACCTGGCGTCCTCTATGGCTACGCGGTCTTCTCTGCGCGGTTGGGAACGTTCTCAGCCATGACTACGACAACCGCCGTCCATTACAGCGACCTTGACGAGAAAAAATTAATCGCCAAGACCGAGAACGGCGCATGTAAATTTATTTGGCGTCTGCCGTCGGATAATTGTCTTGGAATTAGAATTCTGCGCGCTGACAGCACGGGCAAGGGCGTCGTCGTGGCTGATTGTGTGGAGTCGCTTGACTTTACTGATAAGGTAGTCAAGAACCGCGAAAAGTATCAGTACCGCTTGCAGTGCGTTTATCGCGCAGTGGAAGATGAGATTAACAACTACAAGTCAAGCCAGAGCGACGACACGGCGATAAGCGGCAAGTGGAGAGTTGACAGGACTTATAAGTATAGTCACGGCTTGACGGTGACATTGACGCCGGAGAAACCGCCTAAGCCCGTTGATAATTTAATCTGCACTGTGCGCGGCGGGCGAGCCTTCTTTAAGTGGAAGTCAACAGGCGACTTTGCCATTTGGTTTAAAGAGGTCGTTAAAGGCGTAACGAGCGACGGAAAACTTTTCGCGCTTGATAAGATTGATGAGCTTTTAGGTAGCGGCGTTGTCTATAAGCGGGCGGAAAGCGTCGACGAGGCTTGCGACTTCGCTTTGAACTCCAATAGCGTTAAAATTGCCGTCGTCAGTGCTACGCGGGAACTTGGCATCGTCAACGAGATTGTCACTTGCGCGAACGTTGAGCCTTGCGAGATTGACGCGGATAAAACTCAAGTTGACGCGGGCGGCTTGAAACTCATCCTTAAGCGCGTGCCCAATAATCTTTACATGATTCACTACAAGATAAACACTAGCGACGCCGACGAACTTTACGCGACGATTGAGACGGCTAAGGCGCGGCAGATGAATCGAATTTACGCGGCGAAGTATGTTCAGGACATGTTCATATCACAGACGCATTTGGATAAAAAGGAACTCTTTATCACGGTCATTGGCGAATACAAATTCAACGACGGCTCTTCGGCTTACTGTGCGCCGAGTACATTGGTGCTTGACAACCGCCCAAAGGAAATTATTTCTTATTGGCTGGAGTGGGGCACGAGCGGCATATTTAAAAAGGAAATTCACGCGAAGGATTGCCGGCTGATAATCGAGAGCAACGCTAAGCCGACGCCGAAATTATTTTTGATTTGCCGACGAGATGGACGAATGAATATTGAGCTGGAAGATTCTTCGACGCGCAAGCTTGGCACGGTTCGTGAGTATCTTGACGGCTACAACAACGGGCGGCTTGAAATTCCTTTGCCAAATGACACGTGGAAGGATATTTCGTCGGGCACTGCAATAAAGCTGTTGACTTCCAAAGAAGACGCGCGGCGATTTGAGTTAAAGCCGTCGCGCCCAGATAGCTTAATTGTTCCGAAGAAGTGACAGCCTCGGAGGTTTTTATAAATGTCTATGTTCAGTAAGTCGGCGGCGGTTTGTCCGCATTGCCTTAGAGAATTAACGTTAAGCGGCATGAAATTTTTTTGCGTACCCGATGAAGACGATCGCCACGAAGTCAAACTTTCCTTTACCGATAAATTTAAAGGGCGACTTCCCGTGTGCCGAAGAAGATTTTGCAAGAATCACGGCTTGACGATTCGTGAGGCAGTTTGTAAGGCGTGCGGAGAACTTTTGCCGCCACAACTCCTCTTTCACGATAAATTTTTAAGTTTCTGCGCGGTGGGCGTGTCAGGCGCGGGCAAATCAAGTTATATGACGACATTATTGCACGAGCTAAGATATTCGGGCTTGCCGTGGGTATTGCAGGCAATGGACGTGGAGACAACGCAACGCGCTCAACTCAATGAACAACACGTTTACGAGGAACGGCAATGTTTAAGCGGCACGAAGTCAGGAATATCACCTAAGCCGCAACTTTGGACGATACTCGACAATTCAAAGCAGGAAGAAAAGATTCCGACGTATGCATTGACGATTTATGACGGCGCGGGCGAAGATTGCGAGCATATCGACTACACGCCGCTTGATTCAAAGATAAGCCGCTACCTTTCGGGCGCGAAAATGCTTTTGATAATGTTCGACCCGCTTTTATTGTCTAGCGTGCGCAGTGAACTTTCCCGCGATACTTTGAATGCGTCTATGGCGACTGAACGTCAGACTTCTACGCCCGGAAATATGGTCAACATGGTTAATTCGTTGGCAAATTATATCCGCCGTAGCTGTAACATTCCGCCCGGCAAAAAAATTGAACGCCGCGCCGCCGTCGTCTTGACTAAGCTTGACGCATTAACCGAGATGATTAACGGCTTTGCTTCCGGCTCAACGATTCTTAAAGAAAGTCCGCACGTTCAAAGTAGAGGCTTCGTTCAGTCCGATAGCGAAATGATTGACTTGGAAATTCGCGATTGGCTCACGCGGCAGGGCGAAACGGCTTTCCTTAATGCGATTGACGCCAATTTTAAAAATGTAAGAGTTTTCGGCGTCTCAAGCTTCGGAAGACCGCCTAACAATCGAAAACGCCTCGCTAAAGTCTGTCCACATAGAGTTCTTGACCCGTTGATGTGGTTGCTCGCCTCTGAAGGCATTATCCCAACAATTTAAGGAGTGATTCGCTTGAAAAAGTTCTTATTCGCCCTGCTAACCGTGATTTTCTTCGCGGCGACGGCTCAAGCGGCTCAACCTGTGCGAATTGCTCGCTTGCCAATAATTTTTTTAAGCAATGTGCCCGATAATCAGACCTGCGCGGAGCTAGAAATAAAAATTCAGCGGGCTATCCACATTCCACTTAACGGAACTCTGCAACTCGCTGAATATTTGCCCACTGAGGATTCTGCACGGACTTTAAATGATATTTATACTAAAAAATCAAAGCTCGTCGACGTAATCAGACCGCTTGCCGAAAAAATAAACGCCGATATTATCGTTTGCCCCGTCCTTAGGCAATACAGTCAACATGAATCATTTTTTTCAAGTTGGAACGGCGAAACTTATATAGATAGCTACGTTGAAGCCGAATTGATTGTCTTCGACCGCCGTAACGACGTTTTGACCGATAAAAAAGCCTCGCAATTCTATCATGACGCTTATTCAACGGCTGGCACCGCCTCTTATCTGTCTAAAATCTGTTTTGATAAAATTATCGACGCTACAAAGCTCCGAAAACTAATTCACGACATCAGATAGCCGCACCGCGTGCGTTTTTTTTTATTCCGCCTCTTCGTCAAGCGTTTCAACCAAAAAACTCACCGGACGGAAACCGTCATTGCAAGAAATCATCGCTGACTTTGGATTTTTCATCCAACCTGAATAAAAATTCTCCGCCCCATGCGATAATGCCATTACAAACGGCGAAATCGTCTCCCACGCGCTTATACAGAAATTTTCGGGGCGTTCCCAACCATTTGCAATAAATATTTGCCCTTCCGTCATGTCGCAAGCATTTTCAAGCGGATTTTCATAGCGGGCAATCAAATCATCGTAGCTAGCCTTCCTAATCACTGTAATTTTAACTTTCTTCACGTTATCAAGTCCTTTCATAACGAAAAGCAGCCGACCTCCTTTAAGCCGACTGCTTTTTATTTTCATTTTGGAAATTATTCCCGCCTTGCAAGTTTTTCATCGGCGACACTCGCTTGAGCTGTCCCACTTGGAAGGCTCTATGTCAATTTTTTTGTGTTTAGCTTATTTATTTTCGGTAAAAACAATATCGGCATATTAAATCAAATACTTTAACCATTTGTAAGACTCTAATTAAAATTTAATTAAAGATAATCCCATGGACTGACCGGTTCTCCGCCCAATCTTACCTCAAAATGACAGTGAGGACCCGTTGAATTGCCTGTTGAGCCACAATAAGCGATAACATCGCCTTGATTTACGCTTTGACCGACGCCAACCGCTAAACTTTCGTTGTGACCGTACAAAGTCACTATCCCGTTGCCATGTTCAATCATAATCGTATTGCCGTAGCCGCCTATCCAGCCCGATTCTATCACTACACCGCTTGCCGCCGCGTGAATTGGCATTCCATAATCGCCGCCTATGTCTAATCCGCTGTGAAATCTCGCGCTTCCGAAGATTGGATGCGTCCGCCAACCAAATTCACTCGTTATAGGTCCGGATATTGGCCAAATCATTCCGCCACCATAACTGTGCATGATATATTCGCCGTTATCCTCTGGAACGTATTCTACATTGCCCGATTGAGCCGCTCGCGCTTCCATTTCTGCCTGTCTACGTGCTTCTTCTGCCGCTCGACGCATTTCTTCCTGTTTAGCGTTGATTAATCGCGTAACTTCAGCCGATGACGCTATCATTTCATCATATTGACGGTCGTAAACGTCTTTATCATTTTGCATTAAGTCTATAAGTGCCTGTTGCTTGGCGACTTTCTCTAATTTTACTTCCATTGCCGACTGCGCTTCGGTCGCTAGCTCCTCTTGTATGCGTCTGTCCGCTTCTAATTGCTTGCCGACCTCTTTTATCTCCGTTTGATACGCTAAAACGTCCGAAACTAGCTCTGAATCCCGAATCATCACACGTTTTAATAAATCCATGCGCGTTAGGAAGTCTCCAAAGTCTTTTGCCCCGAATAATACGTCTAAATATGAGATTTGACCGTTAATATAGATGTCGCGCACCCGATTTTCTAAGATTGTATGCTTTTCATTAAGCTCCGCTGTCACTTCCGCCAATTTAGTTTCGTTTTCGTCTATCCGATATAAAGTTTCGTCTAATGCCGCTTGTTTTTCCTCGTAATCAGCCGTCGCAACAGCCGCATCGGCGTCTAATTCGCGTTTCAACTCTGAGACCGAATCAATTTTCCCTTGAATAAGTTCCGCCGCAACTCTTGCACGTTCTGCCGCCGCCTCGTAGTCGTTTTTTTCTTCTTCCCACTGCTGAATCTCTTCGTCGTCGCTGAAATCATCATCATCATCGGCTAATGCTGGCGTATTCGTTAAAAAAATCATCATAGCCGCGCAGATTATTATAAATTTCCTCAATTCCTAGACCTCCATAAACTTTTTTAGCGAAATTGTGCTGCCAAGTATGCCGATAAATATTCCCGCTACGATTAATGCGATTGTTAAGTAATTCATGAACGGATATTGCTCCACCATCGGGAGAAATGCTAGCGATTCATAAATTTTCGCGACCATCGCCGAATAAAAGCTCCGAAGTGCCAATGCACTCACTCCGCCGCCGATTATCCCTAATCCTATGCCTTCTAAGATGAATGGCCAGCGGATAAACCAATCTGTTGCCCCGACATACTTCATTATTGCAATTTCTTTGCGCCGAGCGAATACTGTTAGCCTTATCGTGTTTGAAATTATAAAAATCGTCGCGAATAATAGCAATCCCATTAATATAAGTCCGAAAAATCTTACCAGATGCGTTAATTCAAAGAGATTTGCAGCTACATCTTGCCCGTATTTGACTTCATCGACGCCGTAAAGGTCTGCAATCGCCGCCGCAGTATTTTTTACGTCATTAGCATCTTTAACCGTAACTAAAAATGCGTTCGGAAGCGGATTTGATTCGCCGAGTGCGTCCAAAATCTTTTTATTTTCGCCTAATCGCTCTTGTAACTTTTTTAAAGCCTCTTCACGCGGCACATATTCTATTGCGGCTACGTTTTTCATGTCACGAGTCATTTTTTCAATATCTTTACGTCCTTGTTCTGGCAAATTGTCGTTTATGTAGACTGAAATTTGAACTTGGCTCTCCAAAGACGCCGCCATTTTGTTCATATTCATCACCATGATTAAAAATACGCCCAAAACGAACAAAGAGACGGCAACGGTACCGATTGAGGCGAAAGTCATCCACCTATTGCGAATCATAGACAAAATTACTTCGTGGAAATAGTATTCTATCGTTTGAATCTTCATTTTAATCCTCCTCGCCTTCGATTATAGCATGAAAAAATTTTTTGACATGAAATTTTCTTGCAATGAGCCTGCGCGGCGATAAATTTATCTTGAGAGTGCTTTGGCGGCTGTGAAAATGATTTGAAGTAGATTTGGAAGGTTGAAACGTCTTTGAAAGTGAATTCAGAGCCGTGAAACGAGTTTTGAGCGTCGAAAACGGATTTGAAGTAGATTTGGAAGGTTGAAACGTCTTTGAAAGTGAATTCAGAGCCGTGAAACGAGTTTTGAGCGTCGAAAACGGATTTGAAGTAGATTTGGAAGGTTGAAACGTCTTTGAAAGTGAATTCGGAGCCGTGAAACGAGTTTTGAGCGTCGAAAACGGATTTGAAGGCTGAAAAATGATTTTGGAGGCGATTTTGAGGGTCATTTGACAAAATCCTAAATATGGGATTTTTACAAAGTAGTAAATGGCGTCACGACGCCAAAGTCACAAAAAAAGCCCAGAATCGGACTTGAGACGGCTTGAAAAATCCTAAATACGGGATAAAAATCCGCTATGCTGGATTTTTACATTTGAGATTTTTAGGCAACTATACACAGTTTGATTTTTTTGCTATTATGGCGTAGGAGGTGCTGAAATGAATGTTGTGACGATAACGGGCGTGAAAAAGCTATATAAAATGGGTTCGGAGACAGTTGCCGCGCTTAACGGCGTGGACTTAGTTATCAACGCGGGCGAATTTGTAGCATTAATGGGACCGAGCGGCTCTGGCAAGTCAACTTTGATGAATATCTTAGGTTGCCTCGACAGACCTACGGTTGGATCATATAAATTGCTTGGACAAGAGGTTAGCGGGCTATCAGACGACGATTTAGCGCGAATTAGGAATAAAACAATCGGCTTTGTCTTCCAAAACTTCAATTTACTGCCGAAACTCACGAGTTTGGAGAATGTAGCGTTGCCAGCGGTATATGCGGGCTTGAGTTCAAAGGAAAGATTGAATTTGGCGACGGAGGCATTAAAAAAAGTTTCACTTTCAGACCGCGCAGAACATTTACCGGGCGAATTATCAGGCGGGCAACGTCAAAGGGTGGCAATCGCACGTGCAATCGCTATGAAACCGGCAATTTTAATGGCAGATGAGCCGACGGGCAACTTAGACACGAAAT
>CAMNLS010000052.1 GCA_946543495.1 uncultured Selenomonadales bacterium
ACTTGTAAAGTCCGCCGATATTCATCATCGTCGATTTGGCTTTGTTAAAATGCGTGTCGACCAGCCAACGTTGAATTGGGCGCAACGGATAATACTTCATAAAATTTTTCCTCCTCATAAGAATTTCTATATATTATACCATAAAAAAAGCCTGCGTGCTTATCGGAGGCAAAATTTTTAAGTTTTGGAGTGAAAAATTTTAGTCCGAGATGATTTTAGAGCGTTGAAAGTGATTTTGGAGGCTTGAAAGTGTTTTGAAAGCGATTTTTGAGTTTGAAAACGATTTTGAGGCTTGAAAGAGGTTTTGGAGGGTGATTTGGAGGGGCAAAAGTGAAATTCTACATATGTAGAATTTTCAAGTTGGAAAAATGGCGTTATGACGTGGGATTTTCGAGGGCATAAAAAAACGCCCGATTTTTTGGGGGGATTTGGTGTGGTGAGTGAAAATTCTACTGTAGTAGAATTTTCCTATTGGGCAAAAAAAAATCCCCGACGCATTGTCGAGGCTAAAAATTTTCTATGCGAACTGTTAAACGTTATGCAAACGGATTGAGGAAGTGCCGCCTTCGCCGTATTTCATGCCCGCCGTCAAAATTACGAGGTCGCCCTTTTGAACGTAGCCATGTTCGAGCGCACTTGCCGCTGAATAATCAATCATCTGAACAATATCGAGCCACGGCGTGCCGGGAATCGGATAAACGCCCCAACGCAAGTTCAAATGGCGAGCAACTTTATTATCAGGCGTAAAAGCGATAATCGGAGCTTTAGGCTTGTACTTCGACACGACGCGAGTAGTATAGCCCGAAATCGTCGGCGTGATGATAGCTTTAGCGTTCAATTCGTAGCCGAGTTGAACGGTAGCATGAGCAATAGCGTCTGTGTGGGAAGACTTCCTGTATATGCCCTTTTGAAGGAAAATTTCTTTGTATTCGAGTGATTTTTCCATGCGCAGAGCTATTTGATTCATCATCGCGGTTGCCTCGACGGGATATTTACCGCTTGCCGTCTCGCCGCTTAACATTATGACATCTGCGCCGTCAAGAATAGCGTTGCCAACGTCGGAAACTTCTGCGCGGGTCGGACGCGGATTAATCGTCATGCTTTCTAACATTTGAGTGGCGACGACAACAATTTTTCCGACAGCATTGCATTTCTTGATAATCTCTTTTTGGATAATCGGAACGTCTTCGGCGGGAATTTCAACGCCCAAATCGCCGCGGGCAACCATAATGCCATCTGAAGCCGCAATAATCTCGTCAATATTCTTTACGCCCTCAAGATTCTCGATTTTGGAAATAATTTCCATGTGACCGCCGTTATCGACGATAAGTTTGCGAATCTCCTCGACATCGGAGGCACGTTGAATGAAACTCGCGGCAACGAAGTCCATATCATTTTGAATGCCGAAGAGAATATCTTTTGCGTCCTGTTCAGAGACCGCAGGAAGTCCGAGAGAAACGCCCGGTGCGGCGACGCGCTTGCGTGAACTCATCTTGCCGGAATTTAAAATCGTCGTGTAAATGTCCTTGCCCTTAATCTCATCAATCTTCAATTCGACAAGTCCATCGTTGAGTAGGAGTTTATCGCCTGCCTTGACTTCGGTATAAAGGAGCTTGTGATTAACGGTCGCTTGGGTTTCGTCGCCGAGAATTTCATCATTGACAAGAACGAATTTGTTGCCTTCGACGAGCTGAACGGCACCATCTTTGAATTCGCCGAGCCGCATTTCCGGACCTTTGGTATCGAGAACCAACGAAATAATTTTTCCCGTAGCCTTTGCGGCGGCTTTAACGGCATCGATACGTTTTTGATGTCCTGCGTGGTCGCCGTGCGAGAAATTAAAGCGGGCGGCGTTCATACCGTGTTCGATAAGACTTTCGATAACGCCAGGGACGTCAGTCGCTGGACCTTGCGTGCAGATGATTTTAGTTTTCTTAAGCATAGAATCCCCTCCAAAATTTTTTTCATTATATGATAACGGCGGATTAAAAGCAATAATACTGTGTACTTTAACGGCGGCTATCGACTTGCAAAAAGTTTTGTGCTAAATTGTGGCGAGACTAATGGAGGTGGAATTATGGCAGATTTGCTTTACACAATCAAAGCAAACACACCGAAGGAAGAAGTAATTCGACAGTTGCGCGAACACCCCGAAATAAAATTCGTGTCGCTGGTCGGCATTGACCTTGCGGGCAATGATACCGATGAGAAAATCCCCGTGCGCCTTTTCATTAAGGACATCGACGAATTCTATGCCGGGTGCGCCGTTCAAACGGACGGTTCAAGCGTCGTGTTGCCGGGCATCGCCACGCTTAATAATGCAAAGGTCGATATGCCCGTTGACCCGACTGTTAATTGGTTCGTCGATTATAATTTCGAGCACTACGACAACGAGACTAACAAGCCCGTCGGCACGCTTAGGATACCAGGCTTTCTGATTCACGCGGGCAAGCGCGTCGATAGCCGCGCAGTCTTGACGGATACGCTGATTAATGTCAAACGCGAGCTGGTTAATTTGTTTCACAAGCACCCCGACATTGACGGCTTGGACGTGAGCGGCAAGGAGATAATCGACCTCGTGTTCACGTCAGCGACTGAGCTTGAGTTCTGGGTAAAGACGCCGCTTGAAGAGGCTTCCGTCGAGGAGATGAGCGCGGCGGAAATTATGCAAGAGCAGTATTGGGAGCGGACGCATGGCGCAGTTCGTTGCGCGTTGGAACAGTCGATACTTGAGTTGGATAAATACGGCTTGAAAGTCGAAATGGGACACAAGGAAGTAGGCGGACTCAAGGCGCAGATTGATGAGTCGGGGCACTTAACGCACGTTTGCGAACAGCTGGAGATTGATTGGAAGTACGCGGACGCAGTGCAAGCGGCTGATAATGAAATCGTCGTGCGGACTGTGGTTAAGGAAATTTTTCGCGCCAATGGTTTGGAGGTCACGTTCAAGGCAAAGCCGATGATTGGACTTGCGGGCAACGGCGAGCATACGCACATTGGGCTTGCGGCAGTCACGGCGGACGGCAAGTTACACAATCTCTTTGCCGCGAAGAATCAGACGGAAGACTACATGAGCGCGGTCGGCTATGGTGCGTTAATGGGCTTGCTGAAGAATTACGAGGTCATCAATCCGTTTGTCAGCGCGACGAATGATTCATTGAACAGATTAAAGCCGGGCTTCGAGGCTCCCGTTTGTATCGTCACTTCGCTTGGTCACACGCCGCAGATACCGAGCCGCAACCGAACGATACTTGTCAGCTTGATTCGCGACTTGAAAAACCCAATGGCGACACGCTTTGAACTGCGCGGCTGCAATCCCTACACGAATATTTATCTGGTGCTGGCGGCGTCGTATTCGGCGATTCTTGACGGCGTAAAGATGGCAGTCACGCACACGACGAGCGAGCTTTTAAATGAGCTTAGCAAAGAGGCAGGGCAGGACGGTTTCTATCTGGAACGCGACCGCGCCTATCGCAGTGAGCGTGATGTCTTCGAGGACTTCACGCAAGCCGAGCGCGATAAACTCTTTGGCAAGCCGCCCGCGACCGTCTGGGAGAACATGGAAGCCTTGCGCAAATATCCCGACAAAGTCAAGATAATTTCAAGCGGCGGGGCATTGCAAGAACGAATCATCAACGCGTTCAGGGACGGAGCATTGTTGCGTTGGAAGACGGAATTAATCTCACGTATCTTGCCCGAACTGCGCAACATTGTTCGCAAGGCGAAAAAAATAGACGCCGAGTTTGTAACCGACCTCGACGCTTATAACTGGAATAAAATCTTTTTACTTCGCGCCGCCCTCGCTAAAGATTCAATCGATGAGAAGTCTTTATTCACTCGATTGATAAACGCATTGAACGCGGGCGAATATGAGACGGCGTCGCGTCTGCAAGTGGAGATTTACGCAAAGATTGAAGAGCTCAAAGCTCTTTACGACGCCTACGAAAAAAATATAATTTAACAGCTCAACATATGGCAACGAAAAAGACCGATGAATTGTTCACCGGTCTTTAAATTTTTTCTGTCAATATTTTCTGTTGAAAACCGTTCCGCGAAGCCCAGCCGATTCGATTAAATCATAGGAACGTACCGCGCTGTTTTGTCGACGCGACTTATTAAGCCATGTCCGCGCCCGATAAATTATCTGCTTGTCCATTGGAATTATCTGCTCAATCAATCGCTTACATTCCTCAGTTTCGCGATAATCGTTTTCGGGCAACGCCTTCATCTTCTCGATAAGGCGTTCGCGCTGATCGACAAGCTCCATAAATAATTCGCTGTCTTTCTGGTCGCTGAACTTCACAAGCTCTTTTGTCAGTGCAAAGTATTTCTGCCAGAGCGTCCGAGCTTTATTTAGAACTTCTTCTTTGTCGACTGACTCAGGCATTTTAGGCGTCTCTTCCTTAAGCATAACCATTGCCGCCTGCGCCTTCGCCCTTTTCGATTCGTGCCGTCTTCATTGCTTGGAACCAAGCGTCGCGCAACTCGACAACGATTCCCTTTGCCTCGTCAATCTGCGCTAAGTCGTTCTTGATGTTGCCCTCAACCAGACGATCATAAATGTAGTTATAAAGCGGAAGCAACTGATGAGCAATTTCGTAATCGAAGTTCAACGTCAAACGGAATTCAGAGATTATCCTTTGCGCCCGCTGCAACATGTTGTTGGCTTCTTCGTAGTTTCTTTTTTCAAGAGCCGCTCTACCGTCGTCGATAAACTTTAAGCAACCGTTATACAGCATAAGCGTTAAATGTTCTGGCGGCGCGTTTAAGATTCTCTGTTGTCTGTAAGCCTCTGCTGCGTTCACCATATAAGCATCGACTCCTTCTATCAAAATTTTAACTATCTTATTGTCCTGTGCTACCCATGACGTAATTAAGTTGCGTGCCGAGCTTGGCAAGCGTGGATTCCATTGCGTCATACTTTTTATAAAGCGCGTCCTCGAACGAGTTCATCAGCTTTTTAAAGTTACTCATCTTAGTCTGCAGGTTGCGCAAGAGATTGTTCAAATCGCTGTCTTCGGTAATGTCGGAGGAGGAACCCGCGCGATCTTTGATAGATTTAGTAGCGTCTACGAAAATATCGCCGAGTCGCTGAGCCACTCCACTTTTTGACGAATTGTCAAGGTCATTACTATCAAGCTTTGCAAAGACGTTGTAAACCAAATCGGGGTCTTCAGCAAGGGCTTTCTTTAGCTTATCTTCGTCGAGAACTAATTGACCCTTAAGCCCTGTAGTTGAAACGCCCAAGCTGAAAATCGAATTGTACTTGCCGTCGACGCCTTCAATAGGTTCCGCAATAGCATTGCGCATGTTCATGATAACCTTGCCGAGCGTCTGGTCGTGATAGAGGAGACCAGCTTTAGCTTTTTCTTCCCATTTGGTAATCTGATCTTCCTTCATTTGATCTTTCTGCGCTTGCGTGAGCGGCTTGTAATCGGAGTTCGGCTTTTCATCATACTTTTCGTAAAGACTAGACAGTAACTTGTTGTAATCGCTCACGAAGCTTTTTACCTTATCGATGATGGCGTCGGTGTCCTGCGAAACGGAAACGGTCGCGGCTCCTGTGGATTCGGTTGTATTAAGCGCGGTGTAGGTTATGCCGCCGACAGTGACTTTATTATCTGTAATGTCTGTGTAGGAGACACCGTCAACTACAATCTCGCCATTTGAGCCTGTATAAGCGTTATTGCCGCTCGCGACATTGGACTTCACCTCAAGCAACAAGGAATTCTTATCGCCGACAGTTGCACTTGCTCCCGTAGAATTGACAGTTTCGCCAGTGAGTTTTCCATTAGCTGACTGATAAAGCCCCATGTTGTTGAAAAAGTTCCGCGCCGCCATAGCTGAACGACTTTGAGTTTTGCCGCTGTCGGAATCTAAGACGATGTTTATGTTGTTATCTTCGCCGCCCTTGCTATTATAAAAAGAAAAAGTATCATGTTCCGCGTCATAAGAAGCCTTAATGTTCAAGCCAGAAATTTTATTGATGTCTGAGACCAAGTCATAGAAAGTTTTTGCCTCACCGTCATTGCCCAACAGCTGGTCATAAGTATACCTAATTGTGTGCGCCTCTTTATAAGCAGCCTTTTCCTCCGTCGTCATCTTCGCTAAAGCTTCTGTCTCTGTACCGTCATAAATCTGGAACTCAAAAGCGTATTGGCTCTTTGTGACAGGAGAATTGTCACCTGTGGTAGCGGTGATGTCCCGTTCCTGCGTATCATACTGCCGCCACTTGCTCGTATCCAAATAATTATAATCGGCTGCAGTAGGATCAGTAGCGGCAGATTGCCAATCGGGACTTCCAGAAGTTCCATTGTTCTTTTCCCAATTCCCAGATTCATTCAGACGCCAGACATTTGGATCGACGCTATAATCGCCGTCAGTTTCTCCAGAAATGGTTCCATGCTGAGGAGCAGAAGAGTTTACCCAATTTCCAGACGCATCTTTTGTTTGCCAAGATCTTGAGGTTTTGCTTGTATCGACATTTGAGCCTTCGTAGTACTTAGTATAATTTTCCCTGCCGAATCTGAATTCGGAGCTAAATTCTTTATCGTCCGCAGAATCACGATAAGCAGTTGGCTTGCCAGTGTCGGGATCTGTGGCGGTTACAACAAGGTCGTCCGAAACTTTAGCGACAACTCCTGAAACCGAGCCATCATTGCGCACCCTTAACGAAGAAAAAAGTACGTCTTTAAGCTTCATGCTGGACTGGTAATTATCGGTGGTATCGCCGTCCAAGTTGTAACGCTCTAATTTGTGCGTGCCGACGAGGTAAGCGTTAGAGCTAAGGCTCGTAACTTCGACATTATGATTCATGAGAGCCGCGCTAGAGTTCGCCGAAACCTTGACCGCCGAATTGGAACTTTCCACGCTTTTAGCGTTCATGTTATTCGACATTTTGTACTGCGAAAGAGTCGACGAATTAAACGTAGTAATTTTACTGCTAAGATCCAAGTAGTCCGCCTTCAACCACTCGTTCTTAGTAAATTTTTGTGCCATCTTGTCGTATTCGTTTTGCTTACTCATCATGCCGACTTTAACCATCGACTCGATGTCCATGCCCGAACCCGACAGACCATAAATTCCGTTGACACCCATGTTAATCCCTCCTTAGAAAGGGCATCGATTTAGATCGTCCTGTTAACGAATATGCCACGCATTTGATTATTCTCGGCATTTTCCTCAGCTTTAATCATCCTTTCGATCATTTCCTCGGACGGAAATTCTCTGATGACTTCGCCGCTTTCCTTATCGATAACCTTAACATTGATCATATTTGCTTCCTTGTTGTAATTCAATTCAAGGTTGCAGTCGTTTTGCTTCATGTAGTCGTTGACAGCCTCTGTTATCTGGCTTACGGTTTCTTCCGTGACTGTACCGGGGGCAAAGAGAGATTGCTGCTGTTGCTGTTCCTGTTCCGGTTTCTGATCCTTTTTTTCCGTAGAGGTAGAAAGCTTTTCCGAAGGTTGCTTAACTACGGGTTTAAGTTGCGCGAAATCCTGCTCGCTAACGATCGGTTGACTCTTTGAAACTGAGTTTACATTACCAACTGCCGTTACATCTGCCATGATAAAACACACTCCTTTGTTTTGCGGTTTGCCCGCTAATTTCCTTTAAGCGGCAACGCGCCGTGTAAATCGACGTCCTGTTTTTGAGCCGCTTTTTGATTTTCCTCTTGTATCGCACGATAGATTTCGCCACGATAAATTTTGATTTCCCGCGGCGCATCAATCGCAATACGCACGTTTTCGCCCTGCACTT
>CAMNLS010000053.1 GCA_946543495.1 uncultured Selenomonadales bacterium
ACGCCCGCGCCGAATTGGAATTATAATCTTTATACAATGATTCATGCGAAGACCCGCGACGAATGCGAGCAAATTATAAAAGAGCTATCGACAATGACGGGCGTCACCAATTATAAAATTCTCTACACAAAAAAAGAGTGGAAGAAGACCGGCATGAAATACTTTTGCGAAACTTAAAACCCGCCGATTAATTTCGACGGGTTCTTTTATTTAGTCTTTGATAAGTTCCTGCAGAGTGTTATAAAGTTGTTCGGGGTCGGCGGGCTTAGTTAGGTGTGCGTTCATGCCGGCTTTGAGTGAGCGTTGAACGTCTTCATCGAAAGCGTTGGCAGTCATTGCGATAATCGGCACGGTCTTTGCGTCGGGGTGGTCAAGGGCGCGAATCGCTTCCGTTGCCTTGAGTCCGTCCATTACCGGCATACGAATATCCATCAACACGGCGTCATAAAACCCTGGCGGCGACGCGGCAAATTTTTCTACAGCAACCTTTCCGTTCTCGGCGTGGTCTGAAATCATGCCGCGCATCTCTAAAATCATCATCATTATTTCGGCGTTGACGGGCATATCCTCCGCGACTAAAATCTTGCGCCCTTCCAGCTCAACGACATTCTTTTTTGGAGCTACTTGACGTTTGCGACTGAAGGCCTGTTGGAATTCGTAAAGCACATTGCTTGAGGTTAGCGGCTTTGACATGAATGTATCGACGCCTGCTTTAATCGCTTCTTCCTCGACCTCATACCAATCGTAAGCTGTCAGCACGATAACCGTCGTATCCGCGCCGAGTATCTTGCGAACCTCGCGGGTTAGTTCAATGCCGTTTTGTTCGGGCATAAGCCAATCGACAACGATTAAGTTATAATCCTCGCGGCGGGCGTGTTTCAAGTTAATCAACTCGATAGCCTCCTTGCCGCTCGCGCAGATATCCGCCTCAATGCCGACTTCGTTTAGTACGGACTTGGCATGTTCGCGGGCAAGCTCTTCATCGTCGACAATCAGCACAGAAAAATCTTGCGGGCGCATTTCGTGTACTTCTTCGCCCTCGCCGCGTGCAGAGTCTTTGAGCGGAACATTGATAACAAATTCGGTGCCGACGCCTCTGGTTGACTCAACAGTTATTGAGCCGTTCATCATCTGTACGATATTTTTTGTAATGGCTAAGCCGAGACCCGAACCGCCGTAACGTGAAGTCGTCGTGTCGTCTTCTTGGCTGAACGGTTCAAAGATACGCGGCAGATAATCTTTGCTCATGCCAATGCCCGTGTCTTTTATCGTGAAGCGGAAGTTTGATTGCCCGTCGAATTGCGCGGTGCATTCGATGATGAATGTGACAGTGCCGCCCGCGTCCGTGAACTTAATCGCATTGCCCAGAATATTCAATAGCACTTGCTCAAGCTTAGTATCGTCGCCGATGTAGTACTTGCCGATATCGCCTTTGAGTTCGCATTCGTAGGTTAAGCCCTTGTCCTTGCATTGCCCGTCGATTAGGCTGTTAATCTGGTAGATAAACGACGTGAAGGAAAATTCTTCGTTGCGAAAACTCATGCGCCCGCTTTCAATGCGGCTCATGTCTAAGATGTCGTTGATAATTGACAGGAGATAGCGTGCACTCGTCCCGATTTTTTCTAAGTAGCCTTTAAGCGTCGGCGTCAAGTTTTTGTCATGTAGGGCGATGTTGTCTAAGCCGATGATAGCGTTCATAGGCGTTCTAATTTCGTGGCTCATGCGCGAAAGAAAAGCGGTCTTGGCAACGTTTGCCTGCTTAGCTTCGTTGAGGGCGATTTTAAGGCGTTCGTTCTGCTTGATTTGTTTCTGTTGAATCTCGGTCGTGTCGCTCTTGAGCAGGATAAAGAAATCTGCGCGGGAGTCAATGGCGTAGAAGTCAAGCCGCTTATAAAAAGTTTCGCCGTCGATTTTGCAAGCTATGTTGACGACATAAGGCTCGGTGGTCTTTAGCTTCTCCTTAATCGTTGGGAGCTTAAGGGCGTCAATGATGTTATTCTTAGCAGTATCATCACCCACGAGCACTGGCAAGACTTGAGTGCGCAAATATTTTTCGTAATTGCCTTCGCGGGTCTTCGGGAAGATGCTTCCTTTGCCGATAAGCGACGAATCACCTACGACCACGCTGTATCTATCATTGACAAGATAAGCGACCATATCAAATTGACGCGCCAGGATTTTATCAAGCAATGCGCCTTCGACTTTCTCTTTGCCGGCTTCCTGCTCCGCGATAAAAACTATAATCTCACTGGATATCGGGTGCCGCGTGAAGACTGCGCGATAATTCACGTAGCAATAATGACCGTCCTTGCGTCGTGAGAAAAGATACATTGAAAGATTTGTCTCACCGCGCAGGAAACGCAACGTTATATTATCTACGCTGAACGTTATAAGAAAAGTCTCGCGCTCCTCCTCAATAGGATAATTTGCCGCACGCAAGTTAATCAGCTCG
The DNA here is from genome assembly GCA_946543495.1 of uncultured Selenomonadales bacterium. Classification (GTDB taxonomy): domain Bacteria; phylum Bacillota; class Negativicutes; order Selenomonadales; family Selenomonadaceae; genus Quinella. Next base: position 2,453 of record CAMNLS010000053.1, read on the forward strand.
GAATAGGGGCGAATAATCGAATCCGTTCCGAACAAGTCGCGCCCTTGAATGTCTTCGACTTTGTTGCGCGTGATATTCACTCGGAACATTGAAAGCGTCCGTTCGTTTGTTCGATAGAAATTGTCTCCAATCGTCATGTAAGTCGTCTGCAGTCTCTGCGCGTAAACTTTAAGCGACGTTACATCAAAGAACGTGCAATAAACATAAGGCTCGTCGAAGTCGTCAACGAAAGTATAAGTCACGTTGCACCAAACAACCTCGCCTGTAGAGTTTATCTGTCGAATCGTCAATTCTTTCGTGCTCTCTTCCGAAAACCGGCGGCGCAACATTCTTTTTACGGCAAGTCGATCGTCGGGGTGTGTGAAGGCAATTACTCCTTGTTCTTTAAAAAGGTTCAGGGCTTCTTCAACGTTAGTCTGCATAAGCTTAGCAAAACTTTTCGACACGAAGAGAACTTCAAACCGCCCGTCATTATTTTCACGCAGGAGAAGTATCGCGCCCTCCATATAACTAATCAACTTAAAAAAATAATTCTGCGCAGAGCGTCTCTCATAATCCGATGCTTTCATATCGGGCGGCAATGAATTACTCATTAATCCTTCCTCGCTCTCAAAAAATTTTGGCGACCGAAACTCGCCATGAATCTTGCCGTCTATTATAGCAGGTTCTTTGACGTTTGTGCGAAAATTTTTTCACGTTGTTGATAATCAATCGCCGTGATTAGTTATCATCAACCGTTTAAGACAAAACGAAGCCCCCGCAGGTTTATCACATCGGCGGGGGTTTTCGTTGATATTCTGTTCAATGTCCTCATTAAAATCATTTCTTGTCAATCACCAAAGCTTGTGACGTTGCTCGACGTAAAGAGCCTTAACACTTATATCTACGGCGTGAACAATCATTCCCGTCGTAAACTCAACGGCATCGCGAACATGACTTTGCGTTTGGCTTATCATCGTCGGGATATGACTTCCGTAGCTCAAGACGACCTCGCAAGAAATTGTTAAGCCTCTGTCCTCTTCGCCTTTTAATACGTGTTTGACTGTAATATTCTTTAAGCTCTTAACGAACTCACGCGCCTTGACTATTTTTTCTACGATTACTTGAATAACTCTGTCGTCGATGATTAATTTGCCGTAGTAGCTGAAGACCGGACGCACGATTGATTTTTCGCCGAGCTTGCGCCGCTTAACGGGAGATTGTTTGAAGATTGTTTGCAAAGGATTGACGAGGAACCCTGAGAAGTGCGGCTTAAGTTCAATCGTCGGCACGGGGATAATATGCTTGCCTTCTTTCAGCCGATGAAATTGCGCCGTAGCTATTTCCGTTCGTGATGCTATGTCTTCGATGCGAACGATTGATTGAATTGGTGGAAGCTTGAGGGTTTTGGCGATTTTCTGCACCATGTTTTCTGACGTGCCGATAACTAAAATTCTGTGCGGTTGCATTTCTTGAATAGCATCGCGAACTTCATCGGCGTGCCCTGGCAAAACGAAGATTGCGCGCCTGACCGCCATGATTTTACTTTTCTCCGTCTTAGCACTCTCGCCCGCGACGATATGCCCATCCTTAATCAAAATCCCGTCGTCAATAATCGCGTCGGCTTCGTGTTCGCGTGCCACTTGCAAGGCGCGATGACTTTTGCCCGTTCCGCTCGGTCCAACCAGTGCAATCACGTCCATGATAAATCCTCCCGCATACTTTCAAAAAGTCGCGCTCATTATAACACAGCTAAGATTTTTGGAAAAGGATAAAGTTGACAGCAACAAGGAAAGGTTATAAAATTTTTTGCAAGAAAGGAGCGGTCAACATGGAGAATTTCAGAAAGTTTATTCGGTTCGGTGACGAGCGCATTAACGCGGAAGAGATTGTCAGCTATGGCATTGCCGAAGACGAGGACGAAGACAGATACCTTTACATTGAGACGAAGACAAGCGAAGATTTGTTCAGGTATTATGAGGATAACGTTGACTTTGACATTGAAGAGAAGCTCGGCGAAATGGACGGCTTGTTTTTAATCTAGACGCTCGGTCACGTTGACTTTAAACGGCGAGAAGACTAAAATAACTTCGATAAAACTTTTGGAGGGTAATTAGATGTCAGTTATTGATGAAATGCTTCAAACGAATGAAAAGTTTTGCGCGAACTTGCCCGATGAGTACAAAGCCTACGAGCACGAAGATCACCACGATAGCAAACTGCCGAAGAAACATTTGGCAATCGTCACGTGCATGGATACGCGCCTCGTGAACTTTTTGGAACCGTGTCTTGGCATTAAACGCGGAGACGCAAAAATCATCAAGACCGTTGGCAACTGCTTGAACGGCGTCTTCGATACGACAGTTCGTAGTCTGCTGGTTTGCATTTATGAACTTGGCGTGCAAGAAGTCGCGGTTATCGGTCATCACGAATGCGGCATGGCGAAGACTACTTCAAAGAGCTTGACGGGCGGCATGTTGGAGCGCGGCATTTCGCCCGACGCAATTAAAATGGTCGAAAAAGAACTCGTCGAATGGACTGACAGTTTCCAGAAGCCCGAAGAAAATGTCATGAAGGTCGTCAAGCAGTTGCGCGACAATCCGCTTATCCCGAAGGACGTTAAAGTTCATGGGCTGATGTTCCACCCAAGGAGCGGTAAGCTTGAACTCCTCGACAAAGAAGACTAATCCGAATGTTATAAAATTTTTTAAGCGTCGGCAAAAAAAGTCGGCGTTTTTTTATTGACTGCGTAAGTTTTTTTGATAGAATAAGCGCAAAAAGTTCGTAGGTAAACAGGGAAAAATTTCAAGGAGGAATCAGCAATGTCAATGATAATACATACGAATATGGACGCGACGCGAAGCCTCAATCAGATGACGGCGAATCACGCTATGGCTCAAAAATATTTGGGCAAGGTCTCAACTGGCATGAAGATTCGCAACGCCCAAGACGACGCCTCGGCGTATGCAATCTCGGAGCATATGCGCGTTAGGATTCGGGCACTCGACCAGGCTTATTCAAACACGCAGAACGGCTCCAACATGCTAAAGACTGCTGAAACTGCAGTAGCTAATATCGTCGACGCAATCAAGACGCTTAAGGAAAAGGCGATTAACTCTGCTAACGATTCTAATACCGACGCAGACCGTCTCTTGATTCAAAAGGAGTTCGACCAATTTGTTGACGCGATTGATGATAACGCGTTGATAACGTTTAACAACATGTATTTGATTGACGGCACGCGCAACAACGCCTTCAACCCCGCCAAAACAATTCTCCTTAATCAGAATTTATCGGAGAACACCAAAGTCAACGACGCCTTGACGACGCTTAAGAATCGTGCGGGCGAAGGTCTTGGCATTCAAGAGACGGATTATTATCAAATTTCGTGGGTCATGGACGGCAAACTTTCTGAGGCAAGCGGGCGAGTCGGCGATAAGACTTTAACGGATATTCTTCAGATAAATAACGTGTCCGAACTTCAATCGACGGTAGGCGGGAAGATTGACGGCATTACGGATAAATACGGCAAAGATGTCTACACGCCGAATAAAGCTCAAGGGTTGGTTATCTCCTCGTTGGGGACGGGCGACGACGCAGTAAAGAATCAAATTGCCGGCTTCACAATCAACATAACTGACGCTGATGGCAACGTCAAAAAGAGTGTCAATGCGGTTCTCGACCAGTTTAAGCAATATCAACGCGCTGAAACGCAGACGGACAACCAAGCGTTATCGTTCCACGTCGGCGCAGAATCAAACTTCGCAACTAAATTCGCTTTAATGGATATGCGCGCGACGGCTCTGGGCTTGAAGGGCGCGGACGGAAAGATTTTGAGTATCTCAACCAAAAACGACGCCAACGCCGCGATTAACGTCCTCGACAACGCTTTAACTAAAGTTCTTGACCAACAGTCGATTATTGGCTCGGCTCTCACACGGCTTGAACGAACTGCCACGAACTTAACGACATCGATAACTGATGATCAATTATCCGAATCGACGATACGCGACGCCGACATGGCTAAGGAAATGGCTGGCTACGCCAAATATAATTTGCTTACTCAAACGTCACAAGCAATGCTCTCTCAAGCAAATCAGAATCCCTTGGATGTCATTTATCTTCTAGGCGGCAATGAAACCGAGTAAACGAATCATGACGATAAAATTCAAGACGTCGTCCAAAGCGGGCGGCGTCTTTCTGTTAAGGACGGATTGGCTTGAATATCTTTTTAATGTTGACGCTGGCACTTTTGATAATCATCGTGTTGCTTAGATTCAAAATTCAAATCGGCTTGTGTATGTTGGCAAGCGGACTTTTTATTTGGGCGTTGCGTTCGGCTAGCCCGCTTTCCTTAGTGCAAGCCTTCTACGAAACGTTCACGCTGTCGAGGACTTACGATATAATCTTCGCGCTTTACTTCGTGATGTGTTTGGAAATCGAACTGCGTTTGAGCGGCGCACTAACGGACATGGTTAAGGCTTTACGTCGAATGTGTTCTGACGTGAAAACTAGATTAGAAGATGAAAAGATGAAAAGATTAAAAGCTACTCAACTTTCTATCTTTCTATCTAATAATCTTTCTATCTTTTTATTGGCGGCGATGCCCGCGTTCTTGGGCTTGTTGCCGAGCGTGGGCGGTGCAAGATTTTCCGCGCCGATTCTCGAAGAGCTTAGCGATAAAATAAATCTATCACCCGAACACAAAGCCGCGATTAACTTTTGGTTCCGTCACCTGTTCGAGTTCTCAAGCCCGATAATCCCCGGAATGATTATGGCGTGTTCAATCGCGGGCGTGACGTTCGGCGAATTCATTAGCCATCTTTGCTGGGTGACGGTCTTAGCTATCGCGGTCGGCTGGCTGATTCTCATTCGCCCGATAAAAATTCCACGCGAGATAAAACTTTCGGAGACGGCGGCTCAGATTCGTCACGAACGCAACGGCTTATTGCTGGCTTTGCTACCGGTTGCGGCGGTGTTTATGGTCGTGGTGTTCTTCAAGCTCAACGCGTCAATCGCAACGGGCGCAGTAGTAGCGGCGTGGGTTTTCGTATTGGCAGCGGTCAAACGTCCCGTCGGCGTCAAGGAAATTTTTCTCGGCGCGTTCGATTGGAAAATGACACTCAACATTTGCTGTATTCTCTACTTTATCCAAATCCTTAGCGTGACTGAAGTGCTCGGCGAAATCGTCGCGGCGTTCCAAGCGTCGCCGTTGCCGGTGCCCGTGATAATCGCTTGCGTGTCG
>CAMNLS010000054.1 GCA_946543495.1 uncultured Selenomonadales bacterium
TGCGTAGTAGAAATTATCTTTGCCGTCATCGCCCCATAAAGTATCGTTTCCTGCGCCGCCCCACAGCGAATCTCTGCCTGTGCCGCCTTTTATGCAGTCATTGCCCGCGCCGCCGATTAATGTATCACTATCTGCGCCGCCGTCGAGCGTATCATTGCCTTTTCCGCCAATTAAACTGTCATCGCCCGCGCCACCAAGTAAAATATCGTTTCCGGCGTCTCCGGAGAGCGTATCATTGCCTTTGTCGCCGCTTAAACTGTCATTTCCTGCGCCGCCAAGTAAATTATCGTTGTCATCGTTGCCTGAAAGCGTATCATCGCCACTTCCGCCGACTAAACTGTCATAACCCTTACCGCCGAGTAAAATATCGTCGTCCTCGCCGCCTGAAAGCGTATCGTCGCCTTGTCCGCCGCTTAAACTGTCATTTCCTTCATCGCCGAGCAAAATATCATCGCCCGCATCGCCCGACAGCGTATCATCGCCTTCACCGCCGAGTAATTTGTCATTTCCTTTGCCGCCGACGATTGAATCATTGCCTTCGCCGCCGTTTAAGCTGTCAACACCCGCGCCGCCAAGTAAATTATCGTTGTCATCGCCGCCGTCGAGCGTATCGTTGCCATCTCCGCCGTTCAAACTGTCGTGATTCGTGCCGCCGAGCAGAACATCATTGCCTTTGCCGCCGTCGAGAGTATCTTTTCCGTCTCCGCCATATAAACTATCGTTTCCGCCGTTGCCAATCAAAATATCGTTGCCAATTCCGCCCCAAAGCGTATCTTTTCCACTGCCGCCGACTATCGAATTATTATTTTCGTTGCCTTTGAGCTTAACAGCCTTCGTGCGAGCGGTTCCGTCGATTGTTATTATGGTCGAACCGACAGTTACGAGAGCTTTGTCCGAATTCGTGACTTTTTTTAGCGCATTTTCAGCTTTGGTGCCTTTAATGTTGACAGAATAGTTGCCAGCCGCGCCAATCAACGAAATTTTGCCGCTTCCGACAGTTACGATTATATCATCGCCGCTTTTCTTGCTTGAATAGGTGCCGCTTGCGATTGAAAGCGTCGAATCGGCTTTAAAGTCGTAAATTTTATCGTTGCCGTCGCCGTTATTGTAAATAATTACGTTATTATTGGCATTTGCTCCCAAACTTACTATATCATTGCCTGCGCCGGTATTTATCGTGACGTTTGAGCTGGTATTTTCGATTGTATCATTGCCAGCACCTGCGCTTATTGTAACTAATGAGCCTTGAAAGTTATAAACTGAATCATTTCCCGCTCCGGTATTTATTGTGACCGAATTTCCATTATAATTAGAAACAGTATCATTTTCTTCTCCTGTATCTATTGTAACTGAATCTCCTCCAGTGTTAATAATTGAATCTTTGCCATTTCCAGTGTAAATTTTAACTGAATTGGCATTATAACCATAAATACCATTATAAACAGTGTCATCGCCGTTTCCGGAACTAATCGTAACATTATTTCCATAGCTGGAAATGTAATCGTTACTACTCGTGCCTGAAACTAAAGTATTGTCATTGTGATTATTAAAATTAGCCATAGAATCTCCCCCTAACTAAAAACAAACCGACATCGACAAAATTTTTGCCCCGCAGACCTCCTTTGAGCTTCAAAAATAGATTGAACGGAACTTTCACAGCAATTATACACTGCCAAGCCTATTTATCAAGGTTGATTCGGAAAAATTTTAGTCCGCGACGATTTCAGAGCGTTGAAAAGGATTTTTGCGGTTTGAAACCGATTTTGGAGGCTTGAAAAGAGTTTTGGAGGCTTGAAACGTCTTTGAAACGAATTCGGAGCTGTGAAACGAGTTTGGAGCTGTGAAACCGATTTTGGAGGCTTGAAACTGGTTTTGAGAGGCTTGAAACGTCTTTGAAACGAGTTTGGAGCTGTGAAACCGATTTTGAGAGGCGATTTGGATGGGCAAAAGCGAAATTCTAATATATTAGAATTTTACTATCGGAAAAATGGCGTGGTGGCGCGGGATTTTCGAGGGCATAAAAAAACGCCCTATTTTTTGGGGGTTTTGGAGAGGTAACAGTGATTTTATAATATATTAGAATTTTTCATTTGGGCAAAAAAAATCCCGCCACGTCGACGGGATTAAATTTTTTTAGCCAGTACTGATTTAAATTAAAATTCTTTGACGGCGGCGACAATATTCTCAACGGTAATGCCGTTCTTTTCAATCAGCCGTTCATAAGACGCCGACTCGCCGAATTTGTCTTGAATGCCGAAGCGTTTAACTTTACCTTTACCGACTTCCGCGACGACTTCGCAAACAGCCGAGCCAAGCCCGTTAATAATGTTGTGGTCTTCAATCGTGATGATTTTTCCGATATTTTCAATGCAATCTTTAACGGCGGCAACGTCTAGCGGCTTAATCGTGTGCATATCGAGGACTTTAGCGGAAATTCCTTCCTCAGCGAGTTTATCAGCCGCGTCGAACGCGATATGAACCGTGTCACCGTTAGCAATAATCGCAACGTCCTTGCCTTCGCGAGCAATATACGCCTTACCGATTTCAAATTCAACATTTTCATCGTAGATAACCGGAATTGAGTCGCGAGTGAAGCGAATAAAGACAGGACCTTCATATTCGGCGATAGCGCGGGTTAATTTACGTGCTGACCAGTAATCAGCGGGCATAATGACTGTCATATTTGGAATTGTGCGCATAACGCCCATATCTTCGATAGTTTGATGGCTTGCGCCGTCGCGAGCGGGGCTCATTCCGCCATGCGAGCCGATAATTTTAACGTTAAGACGCGGATAAGCAATTTCTTGACGAATCATTTCGCCCATACGCAGAGAAGCGAAGATTGCATACGTCACGACGAACGGAATTTTCCCTACGGTAGCCAAACCTGCCGCGATTCCCGCCGCATTTTGTTCTGCAATGCCAACATTAATCTCTTGAGAGGGATAAGCCGCGCCGAATTTGTCACTTTTACAAGATTTGCCCAAATCAGCGTCGATTACGACGATATTTTTATTTTCGCCGCCGAGAATAACCAATTCTTCGCTGAAACCAATGCGTGTTGCTTTTTTTTCCATATCAGTTATCCTCCTCAAGGTCTTTTAAAGCCTGTTGCCATTGATCTTTCTTTGGAGCGACGCCGTGCCAATCACAAACGTTTTCCATGAACGAAACGCCCTTACCTTTAATCGTATGACCGATAATGCATTTAGGTTTGCCATTATTAGCAGTTTTTTTAATTTCGTCGAGCGTGCGGAGAATTTTTTCAATATCATTGCCGTTAATGTCGTAAGTTTCAAAGCCGAACGCCTTAAATTTTTCGCTAAGGTTGCCGAGCGGCATAATTTCATCTGTCGTGCCGTCAATTTGCAAATTATTGTTGTCGACGAAGGCAATTAGGTTATCAAGCTTATATTTATTGGCAGTAGCCGCCGCCTCCCAAATTTCGCCCTCTTGACATTCGCCGTCGCCGAGCACTGCAAAGACACGGGAAGTCTTTTTGTCCATTTTGAGACCGATAGCCATGCCGACCGCGCAGGCGAAGCCTTGACCGAGCGAACCCGTAGGAATTTCGATACCAGGGCAATTCATATTCGGATGCCCTTGCAACGGCGAGCCTTCTTGACGGAGCGTGTGCAACATTTCTTCGGGGAAGAAACCAAGCGTTCCGAGTGCGGCATATAAAACGGGGCAGGCGTGACCTTTCGACAGTACAAAGCGGTCGCGGTCTTCCCATTTAGGATTTTTCGGGTCGACGTTCATTTCGCTGAAGTAACAAGCAGTCACGAAGTCAGCCGCGCTTAGGGAGCCGCCCGGATGTCCCGAACCTGCCTCATAAAGCATCGTCACGACTTTTTTGCGCAAGTCCTTCGCAATCTCCTTGAGTTCTTCGACAGATCTTTTCTTCATGAAGATAAACCTCCTTATTGTCATCGCTTACTTAAGCGAACAAGTTATCGCGGTGATGAAACCGTTTTCCGCCTTGTAAACAACTTTGGATTTATTGTCGCCGCTGTTATATTCGTATTCGGCACCATTCGTAATCTTGCGAACAGAATCCGCAGGGCCGCAATAGTCATTCAAAGAATATTCCGTTGCGCCGACGTACATTCCGTTATTCGTGTCGAAGTCTGCGCTGGTCGTGGAAATTTCTTTAACCTTCTTCGTTGCGTTATCAAGCTTAACTTTAAGCCCGTCAACGAAAGTCAACACGTCGCCTTCAGTTAAAGTAGGCTCGCCGAACATGGCTTTAAGGTCGTCAAGAGACGTGCCAGGCATTACGCCGCTAAGGGCAATCGTCCGTCCTGTGGCAGTTACCTCTTCCAATTTCTCGGCGGTTTCATTAACCATATCTTTGGCGGCGTCTTTTACGTCAGCGGCGTCCTGTTTCATCTCGTCGACTTTAGCATCAGCGTCAGCCTTCATCTCATCAGCTTTTTTAGCGGCGTCGTCTTTAATATCGGCGGCTTTATCCTTAGCCTCGTCGACTTTAGCTTCGGCGTCCTTTTTAACTTCGTCTGCCTTCTGCTCGACCTTTTGTTGAGCGTCCTTAGTAGCGTCCTGCGCTTGATTGCCACAGCCGACCGCAAAGAGCATTGTCGACAACATCAGCACGGCAAAAATCTTTTTCATGATAATAACCTCCAAAAATTTTTCTCCTGCTAGACGAATAACAGCGGGAGTTGCGGAATGTATGTTACCATTAGCAAGACTATCAAGCAAGCTGTTCGTTCGGAAAATATCGACGGGGATATTTCCGCCGCTCTTTTTTTCCGCATCGGCATTTTCATCAATCCCCTCCCTCTGATAAAATCCTCTTTAAACAGTTCGTGGGGAAAATTTTTAGCTCAATCGAGGAGATAATTTTCGTAGACGTGGCGCAGTTCGTTTAAGTTGTCCGTGTTCAAGTCTTTTTGGCAAGTCCACGCATCGGAATTCATTTCCATACTCTGGCGGTCGCTAACTTTATATGGTTGCCATTGCGGAATCAGCGAATTATTCGGGTTGCCCGTCGCCGCGAAGTTAAACCACGCCGCTTGCATTTCTTTAACTAATTGCGGGTCGGGATTGGTCTCTATGTCACTTTTCGGATTGCCGAAGATAAATGCCAACTCAATCGAATGACACGAACCTAAAATTTCATTGGGCGAACTCTGACTGAACAGATAAAAATAAACGTCGTCGAAAGCCGATTGATATTCCGCCGTAAGCTCCTGCGCGACGCGAAATTCCAACTGATTGGCAAATTCTAAATAGCTGTCGTTGTCGGCGTGATTCTTCTTCCACGCTTCGTAAAGTTCGTATTGATTTGTAAATTCGCCCTCGTAGACAATCGGAGTAGTGTAGGTGTGGAAATCTGCCATGTTGTCGGTGAAGTCGGCTTCGTACAAATTCCAGTAGCGATATTCATCAGCAACAGTGCCCGCCATAAATTTGATACCTCGCGCCGCGCCGTCCTTGAGTGCTCGGAGTGGATGAAGCGGTAAAAATTTTCCGTCGCAAGTCGGGAAGTAATCAACCTCTGTTTTATAATCGCGCTTGTTTAAAAGCCGTTCATAAGCCTTATAAAGTTCGTGGCTCGATTTTTTCATAAGTTCGCGCATATTTTTATAGCCGTTCAACTCCATGAACTCTTCGGCAAGTTCAGCTGACTGTTCCGGCGTGTGATAAAACATCAAGTGCCCCGACTGCGCGATGGCTTTTTGGAAAAGCCCTTTAGCGGCGGGCGCAATCATTAAAAACATAGTCGACGCGCCGCCGGCACTTTCGCCAAAAATCGTAATGTTATCGGGGTCGCCGCCGAACTCGGAAATATTTTCCTTGACCCACGTCAACGCCGCAACTTGGTCTTTGAGTCCCAAATAGCCTGTGTCCTCGAAAGTAGAATCAATCGCCGCGAAGTTCATGAACCCGAAAATATTCAGGCGATAATTTATCGTGACGATAACGACATCATTTGCCGCCGCAAAGTTCGAGCCGTAATAAAGCGGGTCGCTCCCGCCGCCATTGACGAAGCCGCCGCCAGGTATGTAAACCATTACGGGCAAATTTTTCTTCGAGCCGCGCCTCCAAATGTTGAGCGTCAAACAATCCTCGTTCTTAGGCGTCAGGGAGGCGGCTTCATTCATGTCAATATCTTGCATGGGCGAAAAGCCGAATTTCTTTGCGTCGAAGGTCTTATTGGACGGTTTCAGCGGTTGCGGAGCCTGCCAGCGTAATTTTCCGACGGGCGGTTGAGCGTAGGGAATTCCCAGCCATGTTTGAACGCCTTTTTCATCAATAAAGCCGTTGTAAGTTCCCTGTGCGGTCTTTGCTTGACAACTTGCGGCTTGCACGTCGGCGGGAAAAAGATTCGTTGCTAAAGCCATAATTGCTAATGTACTTCCTTTTATAAAATCTCTGCATGAAAGCATAAGTTCATCACCTCACGGGCAGTTTAAATCAAAGCCGCTGAAAAGTCTACGTGAAGTTGAAAACTTCGCAAGCGTATGATACACTGCGAACAACGTAACGTTGCATCCAATGTAAAAAATTTTTTCGGAGTATGAAATGCCTGACGAACTTAAAAAAATTTTACAACACGAACTCGACGAGCTTAAGCAAAATAAAATTCGTGTGATTGCGTTAGGCGTATGCTTCGTCGTCGTGCTGATTTTTTGGATAAGCGAAGACGATTCCGGCGGCGAAGAAATTATTTTGAACGACGAGCCGCCGTTGACGAAAGATTTGCCCGTTAAGCCGTTACCGGTCGATAAAAGCTCCGACGGCGTGAAGATTGTCCTTGGAGCAAATGCCGACGAATTATTTATCGGCGACCCGTTCGCGGGCGAAGAGAAACCAAAGCCGCCGCCAAAACCTGTCGTCGCACCCGTGCCGCCGATTGTGATTCAACCGCCGCCGCAACTCGTCGAACAGCCTAAGCCTAAAGAAAAAATTATCCTAACAGGCACGGCGATTAGCGGCGAGAGTAAAACGGCAATGTTCCTGCGCGGCAAGGAAACTTTATTCTTAAAGGTCGGCGAGGAAATCGGCGGGAAAGTAATTTCGGACATAAGCGTTGACTTCGTGGCGTTCGAGGACGGACAGAGAGTTTATCTGCAAAAGGAGCTGAGATGATTGAACTGGAAGAAGTTTGTGCCGCTCATAGCCTCGGCGGCTTTTTTTATGCCCGCGCCCACTTCAGCCGCGCCTATGACGTTAAGCGTGCACGACGCCGACTTAAGAGCAACTATAATGCTCGTGGCGAAGACCGGCGGGCTTAATGTCTCTGTCGATGATTCAGTCAAGGGCACAATCTCAATCTCACTGTCGAACGTCGAACCGCTCAAGGTTCTGGAAATCATTTCGCGGACAAAAAATCTTCAGCTCATGCAAGAATCAGGCGTCTACATCTTGACGGCTTCAAGCGTCGAGGCAATGCAAAGTTACGTCTTTCCGATTCGTTACGGCGACGCCGAAACTTTGCGCGAGGCGGTGATTATGTCGCTCGACCCAGACACAGAACGCTTGCCCAATCAGACGACGCGCATTAAAAATTCCGACGGCTCAATAAGTTATCGCTACACTTATCACGACGACGACAGCTCCGACGGCGGCGACTACTCCGAGAACATTAAGCGCAAGGATAGAGTTTATGTTAATCCCGAAGTCAATGCGCTTGTCCT
>CAMNLS010000055.1 GCA_946543495.1 uncultured Selenomonadales bacterium
CGGGTCTCGAAGTCAACATGATTAAAGACGTGACGCCCATTCCGCATAACGGCTGTCGTCCGCCTAAACGTCGCAGAGTTTAATTTGGAGGTGCAAATATGGCAATTGATAGAACTCCCGCTTTGAAACGCTGCCGCGCACTCGGAATTGAACAGGCGGTTATCGGTCGTTCGCGCAAAATCAACGAGAAAAAACATCAGCAACAACGCGCTAACCGCAAAGTCAGCGAGTATGGCATGCAGCTTAAGGAAAAACAAAAAGCTAAATTCATCTATGGCGTGCTTGAACGTCAATTCCGCAACTACTACGAAAAGGCGAAGAAGATGTCCGGCGTCACCGGCGAAAATCTTTTGATTCTCCTTGAACGCCGCCTCGATAACGTCGTCTTCCGTATGGGTTTCGCGAATACTCGCCGTCAAGCTCGTCAATTCGTTCGCCACGGACACATAACGGTTAATGGCAAGCGCGTCGACATTCCGTCGGCACTCGTCAGCGTCGGTGATGTCGTCGAAGTTTGCGAAAAGAGTCAAGGCAAAGAAATCTTCAAGGCGATTAAAGAAGTCAACAACGCTTTGAGTGCTCCGCCGTGGATTGATTCTAATCAAGCAAACCTTAAAGGCTCCGTTACTCGTTTCCCGACCCGCGAAGACATTAGCGATATTCCTGTCAATGAACAGTCCATCATCGAGTTGTACTCCAGATAATCCGAGTATTCCGGCAGATTTTTTCTGTGAAAGGAGCGGATTTCCTGAATGATTGACAACGAAAAGAATGAACAAAAGCCGCCGAAGATTGAATTGGTTGAGGTTAGCGACGATGGCAATTACGGCAAATTTGTCTGCGAGCCTCTCGGACGCGGCTACGGAATAACGATTGGCAATAGTCTGCGTCGAATGCTTCTTTCCTCGTTGGAAGGTGCTGCAGTTACGTCGATTAATATTACTGGCGTGCTTCATGAGTTCTCGACAATCCCCGGCGTTCGCGAAGACGTGACTAATATCGTTCTCAATATCAAACAGCTCTGCTTGAAGGTCGACGACGAAAAGAATCAACCGTATCAGCCCTTCGCGCAAGTCAATTCTATACAGCCGAAAACTTATAGGCTCCACATTGATGTAGACGTGGAAGAGGAAATTAAAAGCGGCAAACATTCGGGCGGACGTAGGGAAGTTACTGCCGATGATATTGAGTGCGACCCCAGCATTGAAATTCTTAATCCCGATTTGCATATCGCGTGGCTTAACGAGAACGGTAAGCTCAAAATTGAGATGACGGCTCGAAGCGGACGCGGCTACGATCAGGCAGAAAAGAATAAAAACCCCGATGACATTATCGGTACGATTCCGATTGATTCGATTTACTCGCCCGTCCTGCGTGTCAATTACGAAGTGACAGATACCCGCGTCGGTAACGAAATGGACTTCGACAAATTGACGCTTGAGGTTTGGACGAATGGCACGCTACGTCCGGAAGAAGCTGTTGCCAAGGCGGCGGCTATTATTATCTCGCACATGAAACTTTTCCAAAGCATGGACACTGTAACAGCTGAGGAAATAGAAGAGCCTAACGAAGTTGCCGTGAAGGAACAACCCACCGAAGACATTACACAGACGCTGGATAAAAATCTGAGCAAGCCTATTGAAGAGCTGGAATTGTCTGTTCGCTCGACGAATTGTCTTAAGCGGGCGGGTATTCACATTGTGGCGGATTTGGTCGACAAGACCGAAGAAGAGATGAAAAAGTTCCGCAACCTTGGAAGTAAGTCTCTTGAAGAAATTAAAAACACAATGCATCAACTCGGCGTATCTTTTAAGCCGTCGCAGAATATGAACGGCATGAACCCGGACGATTAAATCTCGCAGGAAGGAGGAAACTTAATGAGTTATAGAAAACTCGGAAGGAATACCGGCGCACGCAAGGCAATGTTCAAGAGTTTGCTGAGCTCCTTCTTTAAATATGAACGCATTGAGACGACGGAGGCTCGTGCAAAAGAGCTTCGCAAATTCGCGGAAAAGGTCATCACGCTTGCTAAACGCGGAGACCTTAGCGCACGTCGTCAAGCTATAAATCTCGTCGCGGACGTGGAAGTTGTTCACAAAATTTTCGAGGAGCTTCCCGAAAAGTACAATGAACGTGCAGGCGGCTACACCAGAATTTATAAGCTTGCGCCCCGTCGCGGAGACGCCGCGCCCATGGTTTTGATTGAGCTGGTTTGAAAAGCAATTAGGAGTTTGGAATTAGGGATTTGGAATACTTTGTTCATTACTCATTCCTAATTCCTAATTTTTTTGGGGGTGGCGCAGTTGAAGTTTGCAAGCGTGATAACAGGACAGCTGGTCAATCTCTTTCAACGACGCGGCGAGCTTGAACCAAAAGACTTGATTAAAGCCTTGGAACGTGAAGTCGCTAAGCAAAAGAATAAAGAAAACTTTGTCCCGAACTCTTACACGATTTATCTTTGCGAAGACGACTGCCACCGCTTGAGCGCAGCGCGTTTTATTAAGACTCTGCACGAGGCAGTTGAACGCAAAGTTATTCGTGAAGATTGTTTTATGGATGGCAGTCTTTCCATAAAGCTAAAGAAGATGTCCACTGGAGAAGATGCTATCGTCATCGTTACTGGCTACGTGGAAGATACCGAGCAGGAAGAGGATACGATTAATCTTGATAATGATGTGCTTAGTCACACGTTGATTGAGAATACAACTTCCAGCGATGACGATAAAACGATTATCGCGAACAAAGCTAAAATCGTTGAGACCATGCGCACTGCCACGCCGCACAAAGTTGAATATAGCTTGGCTGTCCTTACTGACTTTAAGACGGCTGAACTTACTTTAGGCGAGAAACAAATTTATCTTGGACGCAAAGAAACAAATGACTTCGTTCTTGGTGATGAAAGTGTTTCGCGGATTCACGCTTACATTTCCTACGAACGGCACCGGCATATTCTCTACGACGCGGGCAGCTTGAATGGAACGTTCGTTAATAAGAAGCCGATAAGCCGCCACGAGCTACGCGACGGTGATAAGATTTTAATTGGACGCACGACGCTGACTTACAAAGTGCTATAAAAAAATCCCCGACTCATCATCGGGGATTAATTTTATCTGCGTGGAATTTATTTGACAACGATATTAATCAGCGTGCCCGGCACGGCGAGCAACGTGACGTTGCATCCAGTGGTCGCGCAAGCTTGAAGCTTGACCCATCGGACGCGCCTTAGTCATTGATATAGTCGGAGCTTGTAACCGCGTTCGTACGCAACGCATGCGCATTGCTACAAGCCTAACAAATCATTTGACGACGATATTAATCAGCTTGTCTGGCACGGCGATAATCTTAAAGACCTTCTTGCCAGCGGTGAGTTCGTCGACATGCGGCAACGTCGGCGCGAGTTTCTCAAGGTCGCTCTTACTCAAGCCGACGGGAACTTTTACGTGTTCGCGGACTTTGCCGTTAATCTGAATGACGATTTCAATCTCCTCCTCAACGATTGCCGTTGCGTCGAAGGTCGGGAAAGCTTGCTTATGAACGTCGCCTTCAAAGAGTTTGCTCCAAAGTTCTGCGGCGATGTGCGGCACGAACGGCGCAAGCATCAACAGCAAGTCGCGAGAAAGTTCGCGGGCAAGGCTCGGATTAATCGGCTTGTCTTGGAAGACGTGCATTGCGTTGACAAGTTCCATTAAAGCACTAATCGCGGTGTTGAATGCGAAACGGTCGCGGACATCTTCCGTGACTTTTTTAATCGTCTTATGGAGCGTGCGGCGCAGTGAAATTTCTTCGTCCGTCAAAGCCTGCGCGGCGTCGGGAGCTTTAATGGCGTCGGCGAAGATGTGCAGTATCCTCCACACGCGATTAAGGAAGCGGAACGAACCTTGAACGCCTTCATCGCTCCAATCAAGGTCGCGTTCGACGGGCGCGGCGAACAGGATAAACAAGCGGGCAGTGTCCGCGCCGTATTTGCTGATAATCTCTTCGGGGCTGACGACGTTGCCTAGGGACTTCGACATCTTCGCGCCGTCTTTTATAACCATGCCTTGAGTTAAAAGGTTTGCAAAGGGTTCGTCGTAGTCAAGCAATCCGGCGTCGCGCAAAACCTTGGTAAAGAACCTTGAGTACAGCAGATGAAGTATCGCGTGTTCAATGCCGCCAATGTATTGGTCGACGGGGCTCCAGTAGTTTACTTTGTCGCGGTCGAAGGGACGCTTTGTGTTGTGCGGGTCGGTGTAGCGCATGTAGTACCAGCTTGAGCAAATGAACGTGTCCATCGTGTCGGTTTCGCGGTGAGCATGTCCGCCGCACTTCGGGCAAGTACATTCGTTAAACTGCTTGGAAGTCGACAGCGGACTCAATGCGCCTTGCTTGAACTCAACGTCATCGGGCAGGAGGACGGGCAAATCTTCTTCAGGCACGAGGACTTCTCCGCACTTGTCGCAGTAGATGACGGGAATCGGCGCGCCCCAATAGCGTTGACGACTGATGAGCCAATCCCGAAGACGATAATTGACCTTGCGCACACCGAAGCCTTGAGCCTCTGCCTCGTCCATAATCGCCTTAAAGCCCGCGTCAAAATCCATGCCCGTGAACTTGCCGGAATTAACCATAACGCCTTCGTGTTCGACATAAGCCGCGTCCATTTCCTCAAGCTTAAGTTCTTTGTCCTTGGGTTGAAGCGTCAGGATAATGTCAAGCCCGTACTTTTTAGCGAACATCCAATCGCGTTGGTCGCCAGAAGGCACGCCCATAACCGCTCCAGTTCCGTATTCAAACACGACGTAATTAGTTATCCAGATTTGAACGTTGCCGCCGTTGAACGGATTGACGCAATAAACGCCCGTGAAGATACCTTCCTTTTCTGATTCGCTGCTCGTGCGTTCAATGTCGCTTTGACTGCGGGCGCGTTCGCAGAATGCTTTAATCTCGTCAGCTTTGGGAGAGACCGCGCAGATTTTCTCAACGAGCGGATGTTCTGGAGCCAAGGCAAGAAACGTTATGCCAAACGACGTATCAGGGCGCGTGGTGTAGACGGAAATTTTTTCGCCGAGCGCGGGCACGTCCAAAGAAAGTTCCAAGCCTTCGGAGCGTCCAATCCAATTCTCCTGCATAATCTTAACGCGATTAGGCCAGCCCGTCAGCTTATCAAGGTCGGCAAGGAGTTCATCGGCGTAAGCGGTTATCTTGAAGAACCATTGCGCCAAATTCTTTTTATGAACCTCCGAATCACAACGCCAGCACTTTCCGTCGATGACTTGTTCATTAGCCAAGACCGTTCCGCAGGTGTCGCACCAGTTGACGGCGGCTTCCTTCTTGTAAGCAAGCCCGCGTTTATAGAACAGCTCAAACAGCCATTGCGTCCAACGATAATAATCTGCGCGGCAAGTCTCAACTTCCCTATCCCAATCGTAAGCCAAGCCCATTGCCTTTTGCTGAGCCGTCATGTTACGGATATTGGCGAACGTCCAATCGCCGGGCTTAACGCCGTGAGCAATGGCGGCATTCTCCGCCGGCATACCGAACGCATCGAAGCCCATAGGGTGTAAGACGTTATAGCCAGCCATCATGCGGTAGCGGGCAACCACATCGCCGATTGAGTAGTTGCGCACGTGCCCCATATGCAGATTGCCCGAAGGATACGGGAACATTTCCAACGCGTAATACTTCGGGCGCGAACTGTCCTCCGTCGTTCGATAATAGTCGGGCGCGTCCCAAACTTGCTGCCACTTCTTTTCAATTTCCTGTGGATTATACTTTTCCATTTAATCAGCCTCCTGTTAAACGCGGCATATTATATCAGTCTGCGCGGGAAATTACAAAAAAAAATCAGCTCTTTGAAGAGCCGATAAAATCTTGTTGCTGTCAATCAGAAACTATGACACGAATCTGACCTTTGCCCGCGATGATCTTGTAACGTTTTCTGCAATGCGGGCAGGTGCCGTGCGTGACGTGTTCATTATCCGAATCGACGCGCCGTGCTCTCAAATTCTTTCCGCATGTACAAATCGCTTGCGCCGTCTGCATATCGTTATCACCCCGTTCCATAATACTTTATGATAAAGATTAGGAATGCGCCGCCGGCAACAGGCAGTGTGGCTCCGCCCGTAGGAATGCTGAGCGCAAGACTTCCAATCAACACAGCCAAGACAATACCCATAGGCAATACCATCGCCAGCAGGACTAACGGAATAAATATCAATACTTCCATGTCCTCACCTCCCGAAGTCGTAGCCGCGTTCCTTCAGGACGGACATCGCCGCCATTTTCCTAAATCCCGAACTGTTCTGCACGATCCATTTTACCCTGTCATCGTCATAGCGACGGAATTCTTCTTTGAATTCGTTAAGCTCCGCATTTTTCTCCACAACTTTATTGTAAGCCGCGCTGCCGAATTCCATAGCCGTAACCGCCACTGCGCCTGCTACTTTACCCGTTGTCCTGCCGACGATTTTGCCCGCCGCCTCCAGTGTCGAATCGCTATTAGTAGCTTTCCTTGCCCGCCGCGCCGAACGTTTTGCCGACCTCTTGGCGTCGTCAAATTTATCTGCAATGTTATCAAAGAAACCCATGTGCGTTGCCTCCTTAAACTTCGTATTCTTTGTCGATTGTACAAAAAAACTTTTGTCGAAGTAATTACCTCTAAGGTAACTCGGCAAAGAAATTTCTTTAGCTCATCAATTCTTCTCGTTGAAATCCGCCGCGAACGCCAGCACAGAAATTTTTTCCGCGCCCAGTGACTTCAAGACCTTAGCGCATTCCTTGCAAGTTGTGCCCGTCGTGAAGATATCGTCGACGATTAAAAGGCTCTTGCCGCGCAGGTCAATTCGTTCCTTAGCCGCGAAGGCGTCCGCTAAAATTTTTTCACGTTCAGCCCCGCCGAAGTCGTAAAGCTTAGGCGTTGCCTTCGTCCGTATCAAAAAGTTTCGTAGCGGCAAATTTTTTTTAGTTAGCCACTCGCCGAAGATTTTTTCCGTCTGATTGAAGCCGCGCTCTTTGATGCGTTCTTGATGAAGCGGCACGGGTACAGCGAAGTCCACGCCCTTTAACAGTTGCAAGACTTCTTCGCGCTCGGAAACGTCGTCGAGGATTTTTTTCAACGCGGGCACGACGCTTAAGTTGTTATCGAACTTGAGCTTGCGTAAAAGGTCGCGTGAGCCGCCGCGATACTTCGTCACGCGCAAAACACTTTCAATCGGAGCGGGCGGTCTTGAATACAAATCCACGCGCAAAGTCTTTTCCTCGCACGCCGCACATAGCTGATAACGTTCGTCGACAATCTCGCGGCAATTCGGACAGCGTGGCGGAAATAAAAAGTAAATCAATGCCGACCATAGCTCGCACAAAATTTTCATCAGCGCGCCCCCTTGTATACAGAATTATTTAGCGGACGTTTGCAATGCCGCTTACCGTGTGATAAACTTTCGGCGTTAGTATAACAAAATAATTTTAGATTTAGTAGGTGAAAGCTTTGAAAGGGAAATTGATACTGCAGGACGGCACGACCTTTCGCGGGCAACTGTTCG
>CAMNLS010000056.1 GCA_946543495.1 uncultured Selenomonadales bacterium
CGTTCACGCGGACAAGTCGCCCGCCTTCCGTGAGCTTGATGAACTTTTGGAGGAGCTAAAGAATCGCGGCTTCATCGTCGGCAAGAACGGTGTCGGGCGGAACGTCTTGGCATTTCAACCGCCGCTCGTCATCACGGAAAAAGATATTGACGACGTACTCAACGCGATTGAACTGATTTTGGAGAAACGCTATGGACGATAAGTCTAAATCTTTTAAGGAGCAAATTTCAAGTAGCTTTTTGCGCGGTTTGCTGGTCGTCGTGCCGCCCGTTATAACGATTTTTGTGGTGATGTGGCTGTTCGACTTGACGGAGCGCATGATATCCACAGTCTTGCCATCGCATATACCTGGCATGGGGCTAGTTATCGTTGTCGTGGCGATTTGGATTGTCGGCGTGCTTAGCGGTAACTTTTTGTCGAAGGCGATAATCGAATTCTTCGACGGGCTTATCGGTAAAATTCCAATCGTGAAATTTGTTTACGGCTCAGTCAAGCAGGTGACGAAGGCTTTGTTTGAATCTGATTCGGCATTTAAAAACGTCGTGCTCGTTCCCTATCAACACAGCTACGTTTTGGGCTTTTTGTTACTAACGTTGCCCGAACCCGTGCGCGAAAAGCTCGGCGACGATTATGTTTGCGTCTATGTTCCGTGGAGCATGAACATGACGGCGGGCATGAATTTGTTCGCGAAAAAGGATGAAATAATTTATCTGAACATGGCACCTCCCGACGCATTCCAATTCATCTTGACAGCGGGCACAATATCGACGGCGGGTCTTGTCTCGAAAGAATCGCTCGGTATCAGGGATAAAAAGTGATGGATACTTTTACGGTTGAAGCGGTCGTGTTGAAGACGGACGACTTCGGCGACGCTAACAGGGTCGTTACGCTCTTTACTAAAGAATTCGGCAAGCTTGAGGCGAACGCTTACGGCTGTCGACGGGCGCGCAGTTCGTTGTCGGGTGCGTTGCAAATGTTCAATCACATATCGGCGGAAGTTTCACGCAGTCCGAAGGTCGATACCATTCGCGAGGCGGACATAATTAATTTCTACGACGCGTTGACTGCTGACCTTGAGCGGCTGGCGTATGCGTCGCTATTGTTCGAGATAGTCAATCGCATGACCTTTCCGCGCCAACAAGAGCTTGAGACGTTTGACTTGCTGATTAAAGCTTTGCCCGTGCTTAGCAAACGCAATCCACGAGTCGCCGCGTTAATCGGTGCGTGTCAATTCATGGAGACAAGCGGCGTTCAGCTCAACTTTGATCGTTGCGTTCATTGCGGCAGAGAGATTGACGGCGACGCGGCTATCAGTCTTCTTGACGGCGGCGCGGTCTGCCTGGAGTGCGTCGATACCGCGCAGGACGTTCGCCCCTATCCCGAAGCCTTGCGGCGAACCTTTGACATGATGCTTGGCTTTGATTGGCAAGACGATACGCGACTAAACTTTAATTCACGCCAACTCAAAGCGGCGGAGAATTTTTTTATCGACTACGTGCAATCAGTCTTGGGTAGCGGCTTGCATTCGGTGCAGTTCATTCGGGACTTTATCATTGAAGTTTCTATGAACGTATGATATATTTTGTCGTGGCAGTTCGATGAGTCGGCTTTCTTCCTCGAAGGAAGGAGGGGACACGTATGGACATTAAGGACTGGCTGGAGCTCATTTGCGCAGTCGGGAACCTGGTCTTCGCCATCCTCAACTACTTCAATGGAAAAAAAATAGCCGAGCAACGCCCGGCTTCGTAGTACCCCAAATTTATTAACGGGGAAGGAGTCGACGCGCCAAACATCGGACTGCCTTCCATTTTGTCATTATCGATTCAACTGTGCGAATCTTATCACACGTCTAAAACTTTTTCAAGCCTCAGCGTCGACGACCTAAGCTCACCGCGTTCAATTCGTCCGACGCCTAAAAAATTTTCGCCCGCGCAGATTCGCAAAACTCGTTCGTCATTAGCATTGACTGTCGTCGGCAAACCGTTCATGAAAGCTTTGATTCTGCGTTCGTCGAGTTCAAAGCGCGGCAAATGATTCAAGCAACCTTCAATCGGCAGGAGACAATCCGCGCCGATATTTTTTATGTCGTCAAGCGTCAGGGCGTTATTCAAATCGAAATCGCCGACCCTCAAGCGCACAAGACTTTTCAACGTCGCGGGAAGGTTGAGACGTTCGCCCAAGTCACGAGCCAAGCTCCTTATGTAAGTTCCCTTGCCGCAGTCAACATCAATCGTCGCCGTGTCTTTGCTAAGCGTGACAAGTTCAAGCCGATTAATCTTTACGCGGCGGCTCGGCATGTAGAAGGCAATATCTTTGCGGGCGAGGTCGTAAGCTTTGCGCCCGTGAATTTTAATCGCGGAGAACTTCGGCGGCGTCTGTTCAATCTCCCCGACAAAATCTTTCAAAGCCGTGTTGAACGCGTCAACAGTCGGCATGATGAAATCATTTGCGCGGGCAATGACGGAGCCTTCAAGGTCGCCGCTGTCAGTCGCGATGCCGAATAAAATTTCTGCGCGGTAAGACTTGTCGCAGTCGGCAAGGTACGTGATAAACTTCGTCGCCCTATTAATCGCTACCGGCAAGACGCCAGACGCCGCTGGATCAAGCGTGCCGGCGTGTCCGACTTTGCGTGTAGAAAAGATCCTCCGGACACGATTAACCGCGTCATGGCTCGTCATGCCCGAAGGTTTATTGAGATTTATAAAGCCGTCTATCATAATGCCTTGCCGATTGCCTCAACCAAAATTTTTTCAGCCTCGTCAAGCGTGGTGTAAAGCGTGCAACCCGCCGCCCGAATGTGTCCTCCGCCGCCGAAATTTGCCGCAATACTCGCCACATCGACGCCCCTTGAACGCATGCGTACACGACAAAACTTTTCTGCCTTCTCGATAATCAGAAACGCAACTTCCACGCCTTCAATCACGCGAATCTCATCAATAAAGCCTTCCGTTGAATCGAATTTCTTCATCATCTCTAAACTCAGGAACATGCCCGCAACTTTTCCGCCGTAAAACATCTTAAGCGAGTTCAAAGCGTCCCGAAGCCCGATAACCTCAGCTAACGATTTACTTTCCATTTGCTCGGAAATAGAATTCGGAATGACGCCATAAGTTACTAGCTCGGCGGCAATAGCAAGCGTTTCAGCGCGGGTGTTGGAGAATTTAAAGAAGCCCGTATCCCGCGCAATTCCAGTATAAAGACAAGTGGCAATATCCAACGTTATAGTCGTGCCGAGTTCGCGGGCAAGCTTGAAGACAATTTCGCAAGTCGCCGCCGCCTTTGATTCGACGTAAAGTTTGTAGCCGTCGCCTTTGTTCGTGACGTGATGATCTACATTAAGAATCGGCGCATCAGTCATTTTGCGAACGTTGCCAATCCTATCGGGCGAAGTGTCAAGAATCAATAGTAAGTCCGCGTCAAAATGTTCGCCTTCAGTGGGGCGTCGAATCTCTTCAAAGTGCGGAAGTGATTGTAAGTTTTTTGGAATATTATCATCAATGAAAACTTGCGCAGACTTGCCCATTGCACGGAGCATTTGCAACATAGCTAACGTTGAGCCGATTGCGTCGCCGTCGGGCTGAATGTGTGCCGTTATTAAAATTTTATTCGCGGCTTGAAGTTTCGTCGCCGCTTCCTTGAGAGTTATCAGCATTTTTATCTCCTTCCACTTGCAGTAAAAGTTTATGAATGTGGTCGCCGTAGTCAAGCGACGTGTCGAGTGCAAAAGAAATTTCCGGCGTGAACCGCAGACGAATTCTTTGACCAATCTCGCGGCGAATGAATCCAAGTGCACTGTTCAAGCCTTCAAGCGAACTTTTGACTTGCTCTTGCCCGCCCATGACGCTGACATAAATTTTTGCCTCGCGTAGGTCGCCAGTCATTTCAACATCAGTCACCGTTACGAAACCGATTCGCGGGTCTTTTAAGTCCGTCAATAACATCTTGCTCATTTCCTGCTTGATGAGTTCTTGCAACTTTTCTATCCTAAGTTTATTTCCCATGCTTACACCTCTTTAAACACAATGCGTCCTTCTTACGCAAGTAGAAATGCGCATACATTTCGTACGAACGCGGGAACCAGCCCCGACTGTATCGAAGACTCAAACGCGACCACTGGGTCAAGCGTCACGCTTGGCACCACGGCTCGCCACTCATGAAGTCGCCGTCATTATAGCACGCCGCCCGCGCTCGACAGCCGCCGCATTTGTTCTTGTACTTACACACGCCGCAATTCCCGCTATAGTCAAGCGTTCGGAGCGTCTTTAAAACTTTATTCGACTTCCACAGCTCATCAAAGGGAATCTCGCGCACGTCGCCAAGCTCCATATTAAGATAAGCGCACGGCTGAACCTTTCCACGCGGACTGATTATGCAGTAGCTCAACCCCGCTAAACACCCGCGCTTGAATCGTAACTTCATGCCGAGTTGGTCGGCGATGCGCAAGAACTGCGGAGCGCACGTCGGCTTGAGTTCGATTGAAACTTCCTGTTGCTTGCGCATGATTCGCGTTAAAACTTTCTCGTAGCCTTCTGCGCGCAGGGATTCTTCCTCAATGGTCTTGGCTCTTCCCGTCGGCACTAAAAAGAAAAAGTGATGCGCCTTTGCTCCGATGTCAACTGCGAAGTCCGTTAAGGCTTCAAGCTCGTGTTGATTCCAATCCATGACCGTCGTATGAATTTGGAACGGCAAGCCCGCCGCCAGACAATTTTTCATGCCGTCAACCGCGCCCTGCCACGCGCCCGCGAACGACCGGAATTTATCATGCTTAGCCGCGTCGAGCGAATCAAGCGATATGCCCATGCCCTTTGCGCCCGCCGCCTTTAAGTCCCTTGCCATTTGCGGAGTTATCAGCGTGCCATTTGTGCCGAAGACCGCGATTAGTTTAAGGCGTGTGGCATGTTCGACAAGTTCCAAGATATCGGGACGCATTAACGGTTCGCCACCAGAGAAAATCATTATCTTGAAACCTGCGCGGGCAATCTGATTCAAAAGCTCCTTAGCTTCCGCCGTTGAAAGTTCTTCCTCCGCCTTACAGCCCGCGTCGCGGTAGCAATGAGCGCAATACATGTTGCAAGCGTTCGTCGTGTTCCATGAGACTATCAAGTTAAATCCCTCCCGCGCAAGTATAATCGCCCGCCCGACTTTTTACAAGCTGTAAAAAAAATGAACGCCGCCTTGAATTAAGACGACGCATGATTTATAATCCGCTTGCTCGATGACATGCGGCAAGGGCGGTTTAATCCGAAGCTTCCAGAAAGGGGGCGAGGACGATGTTTAAGATTATCATTCGCGTAGTAATTCTCACGGGGATAATCCTCTGGGCATTAACGAAAACAGCCGCCTAAGCTTTACCGGAGCACATAGCGGCTGAAATCTCTGAGTTTCACCAATATATACGACGGGAGCAAAACCGCCTTCAAGCAATTTTGTCTCGCAAACCTCGCGGGGCATTTTTGTTTTATTAACACACAAATTATAATCGACGCACAACCTTTTTGCAAGAGCTTTACTGCTGATACTTGAGCTTGAGAGCGGCGGCAACGAAATCGCGGAAGAGCGGGTGCGGGTGATTCGGGCGCGACTTCAATTCGGGGTGGAATTGGCAACCAACGAACCACGGATGAATTTCTTTTTCAAGCTCAATAATCTCAACCAAGCTGTCATCAGGGAGCACGCCCGCGATTATCATTCCGTGCGTACGGAAGACCTCGCGGAACTTGTTATTGAACTCGAAGCGGTGCCGATGACGTTCGCTGATGTTATCCGTGCCGTAAGCCGTCGCCGTGTGTGTATCAGGCAGAACTTTGCAAGGGTACGCGCCCAATCTCATTGTCCCGCCCTTTTGAGTCACGTTTAATTGAGAATCCATAAGCGCAATCACGGGATATTCACTGTCGGGATTGAACTCAGTCGAATTGGCGTCGGCTAAGCCGCAGACGTTGCGAGCAAACTCAATCGCGGCGCATTGCATACCTAAGCACAATCCGAGGAACGGAATCTTATTAACGCGGGCAAAGGTTATCGCCTTAATCTTTCCTTCGATGCCGCGATGACCAAAGCCACCAGGTACCAAAATTCCTCGACAACCGTTGAAGACCTCTTCCAAGTCAACGTCGGGAGCTTCAATCTTCTCGGCGTTCACGAAATTAATCTTGACCTTCGCAATGTGTTCAATGCCCGCATGATGAAGAGCCTCGACGACTGAAATATAAGCGTCGGGCAACTCAACATATTTTCCGACAAGCGCAATTTTTATCGTGCGTTCGGGGTGATTAATCTTGTGAACCATGCGCCGCCACTCGTCAAGCTTGGGCGGGGCTTGCGGCAAGTTCAGCTTGTCTAAAACGATTTTATCAAGCCCTTCGCTTTCCATGATAAGCGGCACTTCATAAATCGTCGACGCCGTTCGATTTTCGATAACGGCGTTCTCGTCCACGTCGCAGAAGAGAGCAATTTTTTTCTTAAGCTCGCGTGTTATTGGATAGTCCGTGCGGCAAACTAAAATGTCGGGCTGAATTCCAATCGCGCGAAGCTCCTTGACGCTGTGTTGGGTCGGCTTGGTCTTGAGTTCGCCCGCCGCTCCGATATACGGCAACAAGGTCACGTGAATATAAAGTGCGTCGTTCTTACCGACTTCCTTTTTGACTTGGCGAATCGCCTCAAGGAAAGGCAAGCTTTCAATGTCGCCGACGGTGCCGCCGACCTCCGTTATCACAACGTCAGCTTTATCAGCCTCCGCCACAGCATAGACGCGCGCTTTAATCTCGTTGGTGACGTGCGGAATGACTTGCACAGTTGAGCCGAGGTAATCGCCTTTACGTTCTTTAGACAAAACAGACCAATAAACTTTGCCCGTTGTGGTGTTAGAGTGCTTGCTTAGATTAATGTCAATGAATCGTTCGTAGTGTCCAAGGTCAAGGTCAGTTTCCGCGCCGTCGTCCGTCACGAAAACTTCGCCGTGTTGATAGGGGCTCATTGTGCCAGGGTCAATGTTGATATAGGGGTCAAACTTTTGAATTGTAACTTTCAAGCCGCGGCTTTTAAGAAGTCTGCCGAGCGACGCCGCAGTAATTCCTTTGCCGAGCGACGAAACTACTCCGCCGGTCACAAAAATATATTTAGCCATGTCTGTCCTCCGAGAGCAACTGCGATATGAATCAAACGCCGTCGCTTAATAAATTTATTTTCCTACCTCATGACTGCTTAAAACTTTTTTCAGTGTCCTCGCGGAATTCGTCAGGCTCTTCTTCGAGTGTTGCCTTTAAGCGGCTTGACGAAGAAGCTTTCTTTTCGACTGCCTTATCAGCAGTCTTGCTGGTGCCGCGAGTGCGTTTGACTTCGGGCGGATACCAATCAGCTAAGCCCCAAAGTCCGTCCTTTACGTGTTGGAAACGCCTATCTGTCTGAAAGCGCTGCTTAGCCGGAGATACTTCGGGCGGAAGT
>CAMNLS010000057.1 GCA_946543495.1 uncultured Selenomonadales bacterium
GAGAATCGCCTTGCCGATTGATTTAAAGTTGTCGTCGAGGATAACAATTTCGCTCGCCTCTTTAGCAACTTCAGTGCCGCCGCCCATTGCAAAGCCGACGTCAGCTTTCTTGAGCGCGGGCGAATCATTGACGCCGTCGCCTGTCATGCCAACGACTAAATTTAATTCCTGCGCTAAACGAACCAAGCGGCTTTTATCAGTCGGCAGTGCACGCGCAATAACACGGAGCTTAGGAAGGTTGCGTTTAACTTCGTCGTCGCTCATTTCGTTAAGTTCGGTGCTCGTGATGACAATGGCGTCGTCAATCTCAATCAAGCCCGCTTCCTTAGCAATCGCCTGCGCGGTCTCTTTTCTGTCGCCGGTAATCATGACGACTTGCACGCCCGCCGAATGAACTTGCTCAATAGCTTTAATGGCGTCGGGTCTTACGTCGTCGCGGATACCGGTCACGCCCACGAACGTTAAGCCGCTGTCGGGAATGTTGCCGTCTTTAACTTCGCCGTCGTAAGTGACAAGCGCAAGCGTTCTTATTGCACGATTGGCAAGCTCATCAATCTTAGCATTAATCGCGGCGGTGGACTTTAGCTCTTGACGCTGACCGTTGCTGTCGTAGTAGTAGGAGCACTTATCAAGCAGACGTTCGGGCGCACCCTTTATCAACCAGAGATTGTAATCGCCGCTGACCTTCGCCATAGAATATTTCTTTGCACTGTCGAAAGGAACCGTGTCGCCGATTGTGACGTTAGGCGGAGTATCCTTGCCGATAAGGAAGCCGAGCAACGCCCTATCCGTCATGTTGCCGCCGACAATCTTATCGCCCGTGATGACTGCGCCATTGTTAAAGCGAACACTCAACGAGACGAGCGATTGAATCTTCTTGCTTAGCTTGTCAAAGGTGTCAGTAAAAGTCGCCGTGCCGTCAAGGAACGTGACAACCTCAAGCAAGCCTTTTGTAATCGTGCCAGTCTTATCGCTGAATAAAATGTTCAGACTGCCCGCCGTCTCAATGCCAGAGATTTTACGGACAAGGACATTGTCTTTAAGCATCTTGCCCATGTTCTGAGCGGAGACGATAGCAATCATCAGCGGCAAGCCTTCAGGCACCGCCATAACGATAATTATCACGGCGAGCATAACCGCTTCAACGAGACTGTTAAGGACGTTCATCCAATCGGAGCAGTAAGCCGCCATTAACGCGCCGTCGAAGTTATTTTGAATAACGATACGCTCGAACATGAACGCAATAGCAATCGCCACGCCGCCGATATAACCGAACTTTGAAATTTGGTTGGCAAGGTCGCCGAGCTTTAACTTAAGCGGGGTGTCGCGGTCTTCGTCTACTTGAAGTTCGCCTGCAATCTTACCGTAAACGGTATTATCGCCGAGCGTGACTGTCCTCATTGTTGCGGAGCCGCCCGCCACGACTGCTGCGCGGAAGACTTTATGCGGGTTGAGGAAGTCCGTACTCTGCGCGGCTTCGGCGTCGTCAGCTTCATTAGGCGCGGGCGTCTTAGTCTCTTCCTTAGCCTCGCCGTTGAGGATTGATTGGTCAACTTGAATTGAGCCGTCGATAATCACGCCGTCAGCCGGAATCTTATCGCCCGTCTGCAAAAGGACGCAATCACCCATCGTTATATCGTTAATCGGAATTTCAGTGACAACGCCATTACGATAGACCTTGCACTTGATGAGCGACGCTTCGCCCTGCAACTTTTGGAACGCGCTTTCGTTCTTGTATTCGGAGAAAGTCGACACAAGCGTTGCCAGCAAAACCGCCATAGCTATGCCGACTGACTCATACCATTCCGCCTTGCCCATGAACGCAAAAAACACATTGAGCACCAGCGCGAAGAGTAAGATTTTTATTATTGGGTCGTCGAAATTTCCCTTAAGCTTGTCCCAGAAACCTTCGCGCGCTTGTTCGGTTATCGAGTTGTCGCCGAACTTCGCCTTAGCCTCTTGAACTTGCGCATCAGTTAAACCTGTTATCTTCAAATTGATACCTCCAAATTATTTTTTCAGCACGTCGCGGATATATTCCTCAACGACGAGCAAAACGAAATCTTGACAGATTGTCGCGTTTTCGGGAACGTATCTGTCATCGTGAAGAATGTTATCGGAGAGGACGCGAATTCCAATGAACGGGACGCCCGCGTTTTGACAAATCTGTGCGACGGCGTTGGTTTCCATTTCCTCGCAACTTGAGCCGTATTTTTCGTGCAGGAAATTTATATAGTCGATGTTGTTAAGCCAAGCATTTGCTGTGGAAATTGTTCCAGACACCGCGTTAAATTCTTTGTGAGTGTTTGCGACTTTGAACGCGATATTAAAAAGCGTCGGGTCAGGGAAATATTCTATGTAAGCTTGAAACTTGCCGCTCGCCTCGTCGTAGGCGTAAGTGCCGATATTTTCCTGCTTGATAATGTCGGCAAGCCCGCCCGCCGCTGAGTAAGCAGTTTTAATCGCAACCCAATCGATAGTTTTCTCGCCGATGACTATATCGCCAATCTTCAACGCCGAATCATGACCACCCGAAGTTCCTTGATTGATGACGGCAACGGGATTGAATTTCTTAATCGCCAGAGCCGTCGACGCCGCCGCATTTGCAAGACCTATTTCAGTTCGCACGACGACAACAGGATAATCCTTGTAAGTGCCCGCCACGAACAGATAATTCATCTCGCAATAAGCCACAGGATTTTTTAACGCCTTAATTAAAACTTCGGTCTCGGTATTCATTGCGCCTTCGACGATAATCGGACGCACGCGGCTTTTGTAATCGCCTTTAGCTTTAGGCAATGTCGCGTAGAAATTTTCTATCAAATTGTTCAGCGGTTCCGCAGAGGCGTCAGAGTTGCCGGTCTGTTGAGTTTCAGCACTCGCAGGAACAGTCACCAATAACAACGCCGCGATTAACAGCGCGAAAAATTTTTTCATCTTAGGCAAACCTCTTCGCCAAATCCTTTAAGCCGGTGTCCTTCGTGCCAGAGCCGATAGCATTAAACTTCCACTCGTCGCCGCGCCTATAAACTTCGCCAGCAATCATCGAGAGCATATCAGTATAATCATCGCTGAGGTTGAAGCGGCAAAGTTCTTCGTTCGTGTCGGCGTCGACAATCCTAATGTAAGCGTTGCGAATCATGCCGAAATGTTGCTTGCGGCTCACGGCGTCATAAATGTTGACGACAAAAATCAATTTATCGTAGCGGCTCGGCATTTCGTCGAGGTCAACAAAAATTTGCTCGTCGTCGCCGTCGCCCTCGCCGGTGAGATTGTCGCCCATGTGTTTTATCGCGCCGCTTCTGTGCTTGAGGTTGCGGAAGTACACTAAATCATCATTATCAACGAATTTTCCGCCCTGACAAACAAAAACAGAAGCGTCGCAATCGATGTTGGGTGTGCTACCGAAAAGCTTGCCGAAGAAGCCGCCCTTTTGCTCTGCCGCGTCCCAACCAAGCCCGACCATGAGTTTTGAAAGTTTTCTGCCGTCGGATTTCTTGAGCGATACCTTTTGTCCCTTTTGAAGATTGACTGCCATTTTAATTTTTCCTTTCATTAGCAAAAAGAAGCAGGGACTAGCAAAACTATTCCCTACTCCCAAAAGTTTAATCTTTAATTACACGTTGACGCCGTAGTTTTTGCCGAGCGAGGCTAATCCACCACTGAAGCCAGAGCCGATAGCGTTGAATTTCCATTCACCCTTATTGCGATAAAGTTCGCCGATAACAACCGCCGTCTCAATGGAGAAGTCCTCGCCGAGATCGTAGCGGATAAGTTCTTCGTTAGTGTCCTGATTGACGACGCGGATAAAAGCGTTCTCAACTTGTCCGAAGTTCTGCTTGCGTTCTTCCGCTTCGTAAATGGTAACGGTGAAGTCAATCTTCTCGACGTTTGCAGGAACCTTGCTAAGGTCGATTTTAATTTGCTCATCGTCGCCTTCGCCGGCACCGGTCAAGTTATCGCCGAGATGTTCGACGGAGCCGCTGACGTGCTTAAGATTGCCGTAGAAAACAAAATCATCATCGCTGTTGACTTTGCCGTCCGCGTTCAGCAGGAAAATCGATGCGTCGAGGTCGAAGTCCTTGCCGCCGTCATACTTGTTGGTATCCCAGCCGAGTCCGATTAAAATATTCTTCAAGCCGGGGTTTGTCTTTGTGAGGTCAACCTTCTGTCCTTTTTTCAAACTGATTGCCATAAGAATAAACCTCCTAACAGTTTTTTTAAGCCGCGCATAATCTAACACAAGCTTAAAATAATTTCAAGACTTAACCTTTAGTCAAAAAATTCTTTCAATCGTCGAGCGCGATGCGTATGGCAGAAATTTCTTGAGCCGTGAATAAACCTTCGGGCGATTCGCGAATCATTATGTCATGGAGCTTGAGCCGCAAACTTTCCAAATCTACGGGAGGCGTTGCCGCTTGAGCCGATAAGGTTATTGTGCGTGTCTGCGCGTCGATGTATCGTTGAGTTTTCTTTATGACTACGTCAACTCGTTCGCGATTTTCCCTATCGAGTTCGTATGGCGGATTGAGCTGATGAATCTTTAGTTGTTCGTCAATCGATTCAAGCTCCAAATCCTTAAGTCGCAGATAAATTGCCTCCGCGTTAAAGTTTTGTGGCTCGGTCTTCTTCAAGCCGTCAAGGATATTGTGATAGAGTTGCCAGTTGCGGTCTAGGCGGTCGATGTCCTTTTGATAATCCGCATACCATTCGCCGAAAATTTTTTGTCGCTCTTGCAAGTCTTCAAGTTGTGTCCGCGTGATTTCCTGCTGAACTTGCCGCCCGTGAATGAAGGCACTTGCACCGAACACGATTAAAAGAAGCGTGCAGATTATCATAAAGGCTTTGCGCGTTGGCGAAAATTTATAGAGCACCACCAACGCAACGGCTGCCGCTACTAAGATTGCGTAAATCATAGCTCAAACCACTTTGAAAAGTTCTGTTCGCCGTCGAAGTTTATCAGCTCGCCAATTTGCGGCGTCAACAGCGCGTAATTTTTTTCTGCGCTCGCGGCAAGCAAATCTTTATAAGGCTCGTTCCACATATGCCGGGCAAGCGCGAACTTCCCCGCGTGAATCGGCACAATCTTTTTAGCTTGAATGTCCTCCGACGCCTGCGCAGTCTCACTCGGCAACATATGTATAGCGTGCCAAGCTGTATTGTATTGCCCGTTCTCCATGAAGGCTAAGTCAAAGCCGCCGAACTTCTTGCCGATGTCTTTAAAGTGATTGGCATAGCCGCCGTCGCCCGAACAAAAAATTTTCCGCGCAGGTGTCACGAAGGCAAACGCGCACCACTCTGTTGGATTCTGTGTGAACATACGTCCGGAAAAATGTTGGCTCGGTAAGATGTGCGCAGTCAGCCCGCGCCCAAAGTCAATCACGGAATCCCAATCCTCCTCAATAATCTTATCAACGTCGAAGCCCCATTGCTCAAAGTATTCGCCGACGCCCAAAGGACACAGCACGGTTTTAATCTTCGGCTTGAGCGCGATAATCGACGAGTAGTCGAGATGATCCCAATGGTCATGAGTTATCGCCAACACGTCGAGCGGCGGGAAGTCGTTCGCTGAATAAATGTTGCTACCTTCCAACGCACGATTAATAAAAAATATCGGCGAGGCATACGACGAGAAGACCGGGGCGAGCAAAATTTTTCGTCCGTCTAGTTGCAAGTAGATCGTTGAATGCCCCATCCAAATTGCGCAATCGTCGTCGCCAAGAGAATTTAAATTCGTCTTGACTGTAGGGACGGGCACGGGCGGCACGAGTCCCGTCTTATCGCCGAATAAAAATTTCCACGTCGCGACCAGTCGATTCTCTTTATCCTCAACGTCTTCCGCCATGACTTTAACGGGCGTCAAGCACTCGAAGTGATCTTGGAAGTAGTGCGGCGAGTTCAAAATTTTTTCGAGACGTGAACCCGTTGGCAACCTTCCGAACTCAGGACGATTGACGTAATAAAAAATTCCGCCGCCCGCCGCCAACGTCAAGCCCGCGCCTCCGATTAAAAGCTTCTGAATAAAATTTCTTCTGTTCATTGAGTCCTCACTTCCGCGTAAAATATATCAGTTGAAAATTTTTTTGGCAAGGCGCAAGGGGAATCATAATTTTTGTTGAAAGGAACGTTGATAACTTTTATCCTTCAAGGTTGAAGAAAATTTTTTTATGGTGTACAATCGCTAAAGATTTTTTTCAGACAAAGATAAATCCAGAAAGGTGTGTGAAAAGGGCGTGCTTGAACAAATACTTAACTCGTCAAATTTTAATTATCTGCCGCGAGCAATGACAGCGGCAACTATACGGCATGAAGTAACAGCCAATAACATTGCAAACGTAAACACGCCGAACTATCGCAAGTCAGTTGTGGAATTTGAAGACCTGCTGGCGCGTGAACTTTACGGCGAAGAGCCCGACGGTAAATTGAAGATGGAAAGAACTCACGATAAGCATTTGCCCTTCAAACCGTTAGACTTCCACGCCGCGCCGACGATTGTCCAAGACAATACGACCATAATGCGCACAGACGATAACAATGTTGATATTGATATTGAAATGGCAACTATGGCAAAGAATCAGATTTATTACAATACAATCGTAACGGAGCTTAGCGGTCATGTCATGCGCATGAAAAATGCAATAACCAGCGGACAACAGTAATCTAAGGGGAAATTCTAATGGGACTTTTTATGGGGATTGACGCTTCGGCTTCGGGTTTGACTGCCGAGCGATTGAGGATGGACGTTATCTCAAATAATATCGCCAACTCAAACACGACCCGCACGGATAGAGGCGGAGCTTATCATCGACGCTTTGTAGTATTTGAACCGCGAACCCGTGAGCCGAAGACTTTTGAAAAGGCATTAATGCAAGCAGTCGGCTTGAGTCGTCAAACGGGCGAAGGCGTTCGTGCCGTGTCAATCATGGAGGATACCACGCAGGGACCAATGGTTTATGACCCAAGTCACCCCGACGCCAACGCCGAAGGCTACGTGGAAAAACCAAACGTCAACATCGTCAATGAGATGGTCGACATGATAACCGCCCAGCGCGCTTACGAGGCTAATTCAACGGCAATCACTGCGGCTAAGACTATGATGAGTAAGACTTTGGAAATTGGTAAATAAAAAAATTTGATATTGTCTTGTGAAGTGTTTATAATGTCAATCTGAACAAGTTGACGAAAGGGAAGGTGACACGATGGAAATAACACCTTTGGAAATGACACCCGTGCACATGAGCGCAAAAAGTCATGTAAATGAAGCTAAAGTTGATGAGCCTGTTAAAAGCTTTGGTGAGTTTTTGGTTGACTCCCTGAAGAAAGCAAATGAACTTGAGCTTGAATCCGAGAAACTGAATGCGGCATTGGCGGCGGGAAGAATAGAAGATATATCTCAAGTGGTGGTT
>CAMNLS010000058.1 GCA_946543495.1 uncultured Selenomonadales bacterium
ATTTTGATTCGACGGGGCTTGAGGCGGTAAATTACTTTATCGGCGACGAATTTTTAACTGCCGACGCGATTTTTACCGAAGAAATTTTTTTATTGCGTAATGCGTTTGCCTTTCGCCCAAATGAACGTATGATTCGCGAAAAGAAATCTCGCCGAGCCTTTCCTCACAAAAATTTTACGTTCGGGAGCTTAAATAACTTCATGAAGCTCAGCGACGACTATTTAACCGCTGTGAAAGCGATTTTAGACGCCTTACCCAACGCAAAAATCATTTTCAGAGACACGACGCCGCTTAAAAGTCGTCAAAATGCGTTGATTGAGCGTTTAAAGTCGTTTGGGATAAAAAATGCGGACGTTAGGCGCGGTTCAGATGATTTTTTCACGGACTACAGCGAGATTGATTTGATTTTGGACACATTCCCCTATCCGGGCGGCATGATGACGGCTTTGGCGTTGTATATGGGCGTTCCGGTGTTGAATTTATGCGGTGGATTGCCTCATATGAGGACGGGCGCAGATATTTTACGAATTTCGGACGTTGACGAGCTGATAACTTACGACGTGGACGCTTACATAAAAAAAGCCGTCGAGCTTGCGACGAATCGGGCGAAATTAGCGGCGTTGACAGAAAAAATTTCCGTTGATAGACTTACGGACACGAAAACTTTTGTCGAGGACTTTTATAAACGTTTGGAGGCGATTTAAATGGCAATTATCAACGAACGTTTGCTTTATCCGTCTTACGAAATCATTGGAGGGGAAAAATTTATGTCACCTGCGGCTACACTCACTCACAGCGACATTATCGGACGGCTTTACTTGTTCATTGGAAATCATCTGATGGAGCAAAAGAGCGGCTACGTTTACACTGATAATGTTGACGTTCATTTTTCCGACGGAACATTATTTAAGCCGGATTTATGCGTTGTATTGAAGGCTAACGAAAAGATTTTGGCTGGACGCAAGGCGATTTTCGGTGCTCCTGATATGGTCGTTGAAGTTTTATCGAAATCTACGCGGCGAAATGACTTAACGATAAAAAAAGACATCTACGAGGCGCAAGGCGTGCACGAATATTGGATTATTGACCCGTATATGAAAGCAATTAGTGTTTATCTCCTGCGCGACGGCAAATATTTCTTCGATGATGAATATATTTTGTTTGATGAAGAGGAATTTGAGCAACTAACGGACGAAGAGAAAGCCAAAGTCAAATATGAAGTGCCCGTTTCAATTTTAGAAGGGCTTAAAGTTCCGATTGAATTTATTTTTAGCTGGGGATATTAAAATGTTGAATAATTTTGAGCGTAGCGGGCTTTTAGAGTTCATTCCG
This sequence comes from uncultured Selenomonadales bacterium, assembly GCA_946543495.1. GTDB lineage: Bacteria > Bacillota > Negativicutes > Selenomonadales > Selenomonadaceae > Quinella. The sequence goes on from CAMNLS010000058.1 coordinate 1,333, forward strand.
CCTAATTTTTTACCGATAAAAGTTCTCTTGATTGAGTCGGAGGAATTTTTATCGGGCTTGAGGGAAATTTTGCCTACCGCGCAGATTGCTTTACTAAAGAAAGAATCATCGCCTGAGGTTAAAAATCTTTGCGACGAGTTCAAAGCAGATTTGATTGACGAATTGCCGACTGCGCCGAAAATCTTTGACATAATCCTTGCGCGAGATGTTCTGACGGTCGGGGAAAACTTTTACGCAATGTTAATGGCCTTCAATCACTTGCTTACGGATTCGGGCTTCATCTTAACGCAATTTTATAACGTACGATTCGTAAAAGTTCTGGAGAATTTGCGACGCGGGCGATTTATGAACAATGAGCGGCGACTTTGGGCAAAGGCGGACGTTGTAAAGCTTTTGGACGACGCGATTTATAAAGAGATTCATTTTTTGCCCGGCGTGCGCGAAAATATTTCTGCGGACGATTGGAAACGCTTCGGCTTTGATGATTTCAACGAGGATTTGACGACGAGAACTTGGTTGGTTCAAGCGTGCAAGTGTACTGCGGAGGTTGCCGCGCTGAAAGATGTTTTTACTCCCGAAGTTCGCGCCGAATTATCAAGAATTTTACACCGTATCGAGTATGACATTGACGCCGAAGAAAATTTTCAGCGATTGATGACGCTTTGCGACCGTGAAGGAATTTTCGACGAATATTTAAGCGATTTTATAGAACAAGTCGTCGTTCACAAGGCGGCAAGACATTTAATCCGCAGTAGGCTGATAAACTAAAAAAGCCCGTCGATAACTTCGGCGAGCTTTTTTTATGCGCAGAAATATTTCACAGGATAATTTCTTCCCTAATGAACATTTTCTTGAACAGTTCGATAAAATTCTTGCAGGCGGTCGAGAGCGTCTGATTCTTGCGCCAAGTAATAACGGTGTGCGTCGTCATTTCGGGTTCGACGATTCGTTTATAAATCAAGTCGCCGTCAGTCAAAAGGCGTTTGCTGGAGACGGGAATCATCGCCATGCCCAGATTCATTTTGACCATCAGCAAATCTTGAACGATGCTATCGGACACGCAGATTATTTGCGGTTCAAAGTCCAGACGCTTGCAGGCGGTAACAAAGTTCGACTTCCAACGCAACGGAATAATCAACGGCTGGTCTTTAAGTTCTTCAAGCCTAATCGTCAAGTCGTCTTCGCCACGAACGTTATCCGAGTTCATGACCATGACAAGCGGTTCATTGGGCAGGACGAGCAGTTCATAAGCGAGGTTATCGACTTGCGTCCGAGTGATAGCAAGTTCAATCATGCGGCTGTCAAGCAGTTCGATAACTCTTGCGCCTTCCGCCTCCCAAATCTCAAACGTGATATCGGGATAAATCTTGTGGAACGCGGCAATTAAATCCGGCAGAATCATTGCGCCCGACGTGGTGATTGTTCCGATACGAATCGTGCCCTTTGTCCCGCTGCCGATTTCCGTTATCTCGCGAACAGTGCCGTCGACCATGCCGAGAATATTTTCTACGCGACCATAGAGGACTTGCCCCGCCTCCGTCAATCTGATTCGCCGTGAACCGCGCTCAAAAAGTTTCACGTGCAAATTTTCTTCAAGGTGCTTCATCTGTCTGCTAAGTGCGGGCTGAGCAATTCCAAGCCGTTGTGCCGCGTGGCTTATGTTGCCTTCCTCGACGATTGCAAAGAACGCCCGCATGTCTTTAATTCCGATAGTTTGTCCCATTCGTCAAATCATCTCCTATAAGTTTTTTAACTCCGAATCAAAGCTTTTACGAATTATATCATAAGTCGACGCAATGTTACATAGTTTCGACAAGAAATTTGCAAGCGGCGGGCGACGCGGTTATAATTGACGCCGACTAAAATTTTGGGAGGAGATAACATGAAAAGAATTCGTACACGCTTTGCGCCCAGCCCGACGGGTTATATGCACATCGGCAACTTGAGGACGGCTCTTTATGCTTATTTGTTCGCTAAGAGTCAAGGCGGCGATTTCATCTTGAGGATTGAGGACACTGACCGCGCCCGCTACGTAGCCGACGCCGTTGAGTTCATTGAACGAACACTTGCCGCCGCTAAAATCATTCCCGACGAAGGACCTCATCACGGCGGAGCCTTCGCGCCCTACGTCCAGAGCGAGCGCATGGACATTTATAAAAAGTATGCCGAGCAACTTGTCGAGAGTGGGCACGCTTACTACGAAGAGACCGAGCAAGGTCGAGCAATACGCCAGAAGATGCCAACTGTCGGTGAGACGACTTTTTACGACGTTTTGCACGGCAACATTACCATTGCTAACAGCGAGCTTGAAGACCAAATCTTATTGAAGAGCGACGGCATGCCCACGTACAACTTTGCTAACGTCATTGACGATCACTTAATGGAAGTTAGTCACATCATACGCGGCACGGAATTTATCACGTCGACGCCCAAGCACGTCTTGCTTTATGAGTTCTTTGGTTGGGAGTTGCCGACGTTCATTCATCTTGCGCCGGTCATGGGCAAGGCGGAGGACGGCACGATTTCAAAGCTCAGCAAACGTCACGGCGCAACGAGTTTTAACGACTTGATTGAGGCGGGCTACCTTCCGGAGGCGATTACCAATTACGTTGCGTTGCTCGGTTGGAGCCCGAAGAACTCTTGCCAAGAGATTTTCTCTATGGAGGAGCTTATTAACAACTTCAGCCTTGACGGTTTAAGCAAGTCGCCTGCCGTGTTCGATTATGCAAAGCTCGATTGGATGAGCGGCGAATACTTCAAGGCGATGACCGATAACGCCTTTGCTGAAGTCGCTGATAAATACCTTGCCGACTTCGACGAGCCGCGAAAAGTTTTCCTTGCAAGCCTGTTAAAGACGCGTGTCGTTAAGCTCTCCGACATTCCCGCGATGATTGCTTTCCTAAAGACGTTGCCGCCCTTCGACGTTGAACTTTTCACGAACAAACGCAACAAGGTTATGCCGCAAAAGTCAGCAGAGATACTCGCGCCCGTGATAAAAATTTTGGAGAAAGTCGACGACTGGTCGCTTGAGGTTCTCAACGATAAGATTGCCGCGTTCGTCGAAGAGTCGGGCTTAAAGGTCGGCTCGGTCATGTGGCCGCTTAGAATCGCGCTGTCAATGCAGAAGGTCACGCCGGGCGGCGTCACGGAAATTTTATATCTGCTCGGCAAAGAAACTTCGCTAGCACGACTGAACGCCGCGTTAGAAAAATTAACGGCTTAATCTGTCGACGTTGTACTTGGTGACAGCCTCGACGGGCGACTTAACGGAATTCATCGGGCAGCAAACTTGACAGCCGCGAAAGTCTTCATGCAGGATTCGATAGCGGGCGGAGGCGTATTCAAACGAATTCAACACCTTATCCCAGTCAACGAACTCTTTGCCCGCCGCGTCACGTTGAATAAAGTTTTTAATGTTAAGCGTCGGCTCGAACCAGCCGCAGAAATCCAAACGTCCGTCGGGGTAAAGGTCAATCTCATTCCACGGCGCAAAGCAAATTTCTTTGTCGGTCTCCTGCTTAAGGTGTAGGCTCGGCGATATGTCATCAACCAAAGAAAGTTCCTTCTTACCTGAGGCGCGACGAATCTCGTTGCGTCTTTTGTATTCGTCAAGAACCGAACGTCCTTCAGCCATTTGTAAAATCTTTGCGTACTTCGTCTTGAGCTCGTCAATCGGAATTGCTTCGACTTCCTGTTGAAGAAACGCCGCCTCGCCCGAAGGCATCCACAGCCGGAAGTAGACAATAATTTTTTCGGCAAGCACGCGTTCAAGTTCCATTAGCGTTTTCAAGGCGGGGCGTGAACTTTCAGGCTTGGTGAAGAAGTCGCCGTTCATGTCGTTTTCGGTGTAGTCGAAGAAGAAGACGATAAAGCCCGCGTGCAGTTCAATCGCCAGCTCCACGAAGCTTAAGATGTCGTCGGCGTTGTCCTCGTTGATGACCATCGACAAGTCGGGCGCAAAGCAAAGTTTATCAGCCGCCTCCAGCTTAGCGAGATAGCTTTTGAGGTTGCGAATCATCAGCGGGAACATTTTCTTAGCCGTGGCGGAGTCGTCGCCGTCCCAACAGCTCTTCGCGAAAACTTCAGCATTGGACGCGTTGATTGAGAAATGAGCCTTGAAAAGATTTTGCGCGGCAAGCTCCTGGAACTTATCGTTAAAGGCAATGCCATTCGATTCAGTCATCAAGGTTATCTGCGGGAAGTTGTCGCTCATGAACTTCATATAGTTAAAGCTTTCCTTGGCGAAGAACGCATCGCCGCCCGTAATCAAGACTACGCCTATCTTGTCGTAAATCGGCTTGCAAAGGTCGTAGTACCAGCTCGGATTCATCGCGTGGGTTGCCTCGTCTCCGAAAGTACAGCGCACGCCGCAATATCTGCATTTGGCGTTGCAAGCGTTCGTTATCCTGATTCGCAGTAGTCCGTTGCTAAGTTCCGTTCGGCAGTCGGGGTGGCGTTCCAATATCGCGGGCAAGACTCGTTCAAGCTCCGTGCGGTAGCGTCCTTCCTTAAAGCCGAACCGTTCAAAGTGCACCAAGGGATTAATCGTCACGTCGGGATTGCGCTTTAGGTAATCGGCAGTCGAGAAGAACGCGGAAGGGTCTTTGCCCTCGTGCCAGCCGACTTTCAAGTAATGATTCGCCGCGTCCAAATATTTCCCGAAGCCATAAGCCTTGCAATACCATTCGCCGTCGAATAGCAATGAGTTTTCGATAAGCTTCTTGTCTTCGTCGTCCGTTTTCGGTGGTGGTGGCGCGGGCGGAGGCTCAGATTTTTTTTCTCTGCGGAAGAGTTTTTCTAGTATTTTCATGAAATCACCCGCCGCGAATATACAAAAGTTTTATTGCAATGTCAAACGCCGCAACCTATAATGAACGCACTAACGATAAGGGAGAATTTCTTGTGAACAATCGGATTAGAAACTTTTCAATCATAGCGCACATAGACCACGGCAAATCGACGCTAGCCGACCGGCTGATTGAGATGACTGGCACGGTCGAGAAACGCGAGATGAGTGAGCAATTCCTCGACAACATGGAGCTTGAACGCGAACGCGGCATTACGATTAAGGCGCAGACTGTCAGACTTAAATACACGGCTAAGGACGGCGAAACTTATCAGCTGAACCTAATCGACACGCCCGGTCACGTCGACTTTACTTACGAGGTCTCAAGGTCGCTTGCCGCCTGCGAAGGCGCGTTGCTCGTCGTGGACGCTACTCAGGGCGTCGAGGCTCAAACCTTGTCGAACGTCTACCTTGCGCTTGAACACGACTTGGAGATTGTACCCGTCATCAATAAGATTGACTTGCCCAGCGCAGATGTTGAACGTGTCCGCGCAGAAATCGAAGAGACAATCGGGCTTGACGCCTCCGACGCCGTGCAATGTTCAGCTAAGACTGGCGCAGGCGTCGACGAGATTTTGGAAGCTATCGTCAAGAGAATTCCGCCGCCTGAAGGTGACAACGATAAGCCGTTGCAAGCGTTGATATTCGATTCGTACTTCGACCCGTATAAAGGCGCGGTGGCTCACGTTAGGATTTTCGATGGCTCTGTTCGTAAGGGCGACAAGCTAAAACTTTTGGCGACGGGCAAAGAGTTCGATGCGACGGAAATTGGAATTTTTGCACCGTCAATGACTGAACTTAGCGAACTAAACGCGGGCGAAGTCGGCTACATTTGCGGCAGTCTTAAAGACGTTCGCGATGTTCGAGTTGGCGACACCGTGACCACGTTAAAAAATCCCGCACAGGCTTTGGAAGGTTATCGCGCCCCCGTGCCTATGGTTTTTTGCGGACTTTACCCAACAGACAGTGTTGACTACGATAATTTGAAAGACGCGCTCGAAAAACTTCAGCTAAACGACGCCGCCCTTGTCTACGAGCCTGAAACGTCTGCCGCGTTGGGATTCGGCTTCCGTTGCGGCTTCTTAGGGCTGTTGCACATGGACGTTATTCAAGAACGTTTGGAGCGCGAATATAAATTAAAACTCGTCACGACCGCGCCGAGCG
>CAMNLS010000059.1 GCA_946543495.1 uncultured Selenomonadales bacterium
CAAACGTTTTGCCTTACCGCTGGCAAGAATTATGATTCATCAACCGTTGGGCGGCGCAAGCGGTCAATCAACCGACATTCAGATTCAAGCTCGAGAGATTTTGAGACTGCGTGAGGTCGGCAATGATATTCTTTGTCGTCACACGGGGCAACCGCGAGAAAAAGTCATGGCAGATACCGAACGCGATAACTTCATGACTGCTGAGGAAGCTAAAGCTTATGGCTTGATTGATGACGTGATAAGCCGCCCGCCGAAAAAGATTGAGGAATAACTTTTTGACTTAAGCTATGGTGGTGAGAGCGTGTTGAAATTCGGAAAGGAGCGCGACGAGCTGAAGTGTTCTTTTTGCGGTAAATCCGAACAACTCGTGAGGAAATTAATCGCGGGCAAGGGCGTTTACATTTGCGATAGTTGCGTTGAGCTTTGCAACGAGATTTTGCAAAAGGACATGGCAGAAGAAGAATTTATCGTCGGCACTGATAAGTTGCCAAAGCCTAAAGATATTTGCGCACAGCTTGATGAATACGTTATCGGTCAAGCGGAAGCAAAGAAAGCATTATCCGTCGCCGTGTACAATCACTATAAACGAATCGGTCAAGCTAAGGACGACAAGGAAGAAGTCGAGCTACAGAAGTCAAATATTCTTATGGTTGGTCCAACGGGTAGCGGCAAAACTCTTTTGGCGCAGACGCTTGCAAAAATCCTTAAGGTGCCGATTGCTCTTGTAGACGCGAACGCTTTGACGGAGGCGGGCTACGTCGGCGAAGATACCGAAGATGTTTTGCTTGCGTTGATTCAAGCCGCGAACGGCGATATATACAAGGCGGAACGCGGCATTATTTACATAGACGAAGTTGATAAGATTGCTCGCAAGCCTGGCATGTATCGTGACATTTCGGGAGAAGGCGTTCAACAGGCTCTCTTAAAAATTTTGGAAGGGACACACGTCAACGTTCCGATTCAAGGAAACAAACGCAACACGCAGACACCACCAGAGATGGTCTCGTTCAACACGAAGAATATTCTCTTTATCTGCGGCGGCGCGTTCAATGGACTTGACGAAATCATTGAGAAACGCACGCGGGGCAATCAAGTCGGCTTTGGCGCGGCAGTCGAGTCTAAAGAAGAAAAAGACGTTGGCAAGACTTTAAGGGACGTTCAGCCCGATGACTTGATAGAAAACGGACTGATACCAGAATTCGTCGGACGCCTGCCGATAATCGTTACGCTTGACGCACTGGACGAGGAAGCACTTGTCGACATACTGACGAAGCCTAAGAACGCATTGATTAAGCAATACCAAAAGCTAATGCAAATGGACGGTGCAAAGCTCACGTTCGAGACTGAAGCACTGCAACTTATTGCCAAGGAGGCAATCCAACGCAAGACAGGCGCACGCGGACTTCGCTCAATCCTTGAACGGATAATGCGTAACGTGATGTTCGAGGTGCCTTCCGTCGGAGGAAGTACAATCTGCACAGTCACTAAGGAAGATGTTTTGTTCAACCAAGAGCCAAAGTTAAGAGCGAATACAAAAAGAGTAAGGAAATCTGCTAACGGATAAATTTAAGGAGCAGGGCAAACGGAACAAAAAATCCTACCCCTGCTCTTTTTGACAAGGAGGGACATTGCATGGCTGAGAAAATTACTTTGCCACTTGTGCCGCTGAGAGGTCTTGTCGTCTTTCCGAATATGATAATGCATTTGGACGTTGGGCGCGAAAGTTCGGTCAATGCACTTGAGGCGGCAATGGTCACCAATCGACGAGTCTTTTTAACGGCGCAACTTGATACAGACAACGACGACCCCGAAGAAAACGACCTTTATGAAGTCGGAACCATATCGGAGATTCGACAGATAGTTAAGCTACCTGATGGCAATGTCCGTGTGCTTGTCGAGGGCGTCAATCGCGGTGTCATGCATGAGTATCGTCAATCAGATAAAGGAAATTACATTGAGGTTGACGTCGAACTGCACGAGGACACGTGGAAAGACGACTTGGAGACGGAAGCACTTGTTCGGGGCGTTGTTCATCAATTTGAAGAGTGGGTTAAGCTAAGCAAGCGCATTCCGTCAGAAACCTTCGTCGCCGTGACAATCTTGGAGGACTTCGGGCGGCTGGCAGATTTAATCGCAAGTCATTTGAATTTGAAGCTAGACACCAAGCAAGAAATTTTAGGTTGCCTTGACGTGAATAAGCGTCTTGAAAAACTTTATGAGATTTTGGCGCATGAGCTTGAGGTCTTGCAAATGGAGTCGCAGATAAGTAAACGCGTTCGCAATCAAATGGAAAAGATTCAAAAGGATCATTACCTGCGCGAGCAACTCAAAGCGATTCACAAGGAGCTTGGCGAAGATGAAGACACTGCCGAAGAGGCGTCAGAGTATCGGCAGAAACTTGAGGAAGGCGATTACCCCGACGAGGTCAAGACGATTGTCGAAAAGGAACTCAAGCGGCTTGAAAAGATTCCGTCGATGTCGTCGGAAGGCAACGTCATTCGCACGTATATTGATTGGCTGATAGATTTGCCGTGGCGAATCTCAACCGAAGACTCAATGGACATAACGGAGGCGGCAAAAGTCCTCGACGCGGATCATTACGGGCTTGAAAAGGTCAAGGAACGTATCTTGGACTTCTTAGCGGTCAAGGCGTTGACTAAGGATAAGCCCGCGCCGATTCTGTGTTTAGTGGGGCCGCCTGGTGTTGGCAAAACTTCGTTGGCGTCGAGTGTTGCTAAGGCAATGGGCAGAAAATTTATTCGTGCAAGTCTCGGAGGCATACGCGACGAGGCGGAGATTCGCGGGCATCGTCGGACTTACGTCGGAGCTATGCCAGGGCGAATCATTCAGGGCATAAAGAAAGCCGGCGCGAATAATCCTGTCTTCCTGCTCGATGAAGTCGACAAGCTCGGCAAGGACGGTTGGGCGGGCGACCCTTCGGCGGCGTTGCTTGAGGTGCTTGACCCCGCGCAGAACAATTCATTCACAGATCATTACATTGACACGCCGTTTGACTTGTCGAAGGTACTTTGGATTGTCACGGCGAACGGGCTAAGCACGATACCTAAACCCTTGCGCGACCGCATGGAAGTTATCACGCTGTCGAGCTACACCGAGCAAGAGAAGCTTGAGATTGCCCGCCGCTATCTGACTAAACGGCAGAAGGAAGAGAACGGACTCAAGGGCGGCGATGTTGTCTTTGCTAAGGGCGTGTTGCAGGAGATTATCGCCGAATATACGCGGGAGTCGGGCGTCCGTGAGCTTGAACGGATTATCGGGCGTGCGTGTCGTAAAGCTGCAAGGAAAATCGTCGAAGGTCATGAGGGCGTTGTCTACGTCACGAAAAAAAATCTGCGCGACTTCTTAGGGCGTCCGAAATTTTTACAGACCCGCGCTGAGAAACAACCGCAAGTCGGCGTCTCAACTGGCATGGCGTGGACGGAAGTTGGCGGCGATATTCTCCCGACGGAAGCGATTGTACTTAAGGGCAACGGCAAACTTTTATTAACCGGCAAGCTCGGCGAAGTCATGCAGGAATCCGCGCAGGCGGGCTTGACTTATATCCGTAGTCGCTCTGACTTGATGCAACTGGCTGACGACTTCTACGAGAAGAATGATATTCATGTCCACGTGCCCGAAGGCGCGGTGCCTAAGGACGGACCAAGCGCGGGAATTACAATGGCGACGGCGATGATTTCCGCTTTGACTAAAAAGAAAGTCCGTAGCGATGTCGCGATGACTGGTGAAATTACTTTGCGCGGAAATGTCTTGCCGATTGGCGGGCTTAAGGAAAAAGTTTTGGCGGCGTATCGTGAGGGAATGCATACGATAATCCTGCCGAAGGAGAACGCGCCCGACATTGAAGACATCCCCGAAAGCGTCCGCGAAAAATTGGAGTTCGTGCCCGTCGAGAACATGGACGAAGTTTTAAAGACGGCGTTGATTCAATGATTTTGGAGGTGTGCTTGTGAAGGTAGCAATTCTTGGTGCTGGAAAAATTGCCGCGAAGATGGCACAGACAATAGCGCAACTTGACGACGTGGAAAATTACGCGATTGCCTCAAGGAATTTGTCGAAGGCTCAAACTTTTGCGGACGCGTGGAATTTTTCCAAGGCTTACGGCTCCTATGACGACATGCTCGTCGATGACGCCGTCGATTTGGTTTACGTGGCACTGCCGCATTCGCATCATCATGAATGGACGATTAAAGCCCTAAATGCTGGCAAAAACGTCCTGTGCGAAAAAGCTTTTGCCGCCAACTTGACTCAGGCGCGGGAAATGATTTCGCTTGCCGAGGAAAAAAATCTTTTGTTGGCAGAGGCAATGTGGACGCGTTATATGCCAGCCGTGAAAATTATCCGCGACATTATCGCAAACGGCGACATTGGCGAGATTTTGACAATTTCTGCGAACGTCGGCGACAAAATTGATATGAACGAACGGCTCATGAAGCCCGAACTTGCTGGTGGCTGTCTTTTGGATTTGACAGTTTACGCGCTCAATTTCGCCGCAATGTTCATGGGCACCGACATAAAAAAAATTTCAGCCTCGATGGTTCCGACGAGTACCGGCGTCGACGGGCAAGATAACGTTATGATCGATTACGGCGGCGGCAAAATGGCGAGTCTCTTTGCAACTATTTACACTGTGACCGACCGTAGCGGTTTCATTTTCGGGCGCGAAGGTTTTGTTCAAGTGCACGACATCTTCAATCCCGAAAAAATTACAGTCTGCGGCGTGAGCGGTTATAAACATTTCGTCCGCAAGGAAATTTTTGTGCCGAAACAGATCACTGGTTACGAGTACGAAGTTCTTGCTTGTCAACGGGCGATTGCCGACGGATGCACGCAATGTTTTGAAATGCCGCACTCGGAAACTTTGGCGATTATGGATCAAATGGATGAGATTCGTCGGCAATTCGACCTGGTCTTCCCTTTTGAATGACGGAGAAATTTTATGAGCACGATTTTTAACAAGACCGTCATAGAAAAAAACTGCGACGATTTTTTTTCTCTCTACGACATCACTCGCGAAAGAATTCGTGACATGTGCATTGCAAAAAAAATTCACACGCAGGCAGTGGCGGAAAATTCAATTCACATTGCCCAATATCGCGGTCTCAACGAGTACGATTGCGATTTGGCTTGGATAATCGGTCAACTGCATGATTTTGCGCGTTTCGGTCAGGTCGTCGTCACGAAAACTTTCCGCGACAACGACCGCTACAATCACGCGCATTTCGGAGCCCGTCTTCTCTTTCGTCACGGCATGATCGAAGACATAATGACCACTTACGCCGAAGTTCCCGACATTGACAAAATTGTCATGGAAAAGGCTGTTCATCATCACAGCGATTTTAAATTGCCCGACGATTTGACTGCCCGCGAACGGCTTTTCTGCGAAATTATCCGTGAGGCGGATCAACTCGACATTTTCCGCACGATTGTGACAAGCAACTGGCAAACAATTTACGGTCACAGCAAGGAAGAAATTTTGGACTCGGACATTTCGCCGGAAATTTTAGCGGCATTTCCCGCGCACGAATTGGTCGATTACTCCAAACGCGTGACGCCCGCCGATTATCACCTAGCGCACATCGCGCTTTGTTTCGGGCTAAACTCTTCTGCGGCGCGACAGCGGGCGATTGAGCAGGGTTATCTTCGGCAAATGACGGACATCGAATTTTTTCAGTCGACGGTTCAGCAAAAGTATCTTAGGGCGAAAACTTGCGTGGAAGAATTTTTGTCGACATGAAAATTTTTTTGCCGCCTTCCGAAACGTCGGAGGGCTAATTTTTTTTGGAGGTAATGACGTGGAAGAAATTACGATTATCAAAAGCGAATACGTAACGTCGGCGGTGAGTCGGAAGACTTGCCCCGAAGAACTCTTGCCGGAGATTGTCTTTGTCGGTCGGTCGAACGTCGGCAAGTCTTCGCTGATAAACTCTTTGACGAATAGAAAATCATTGGCGCGGACATCAGGGACGCCCGGTAAAACTCAGACGATAAATTTTTTCCGAATCACGCTAAAGACTTCGGACGATACCCGCCACGCGTTTTATTTGGTTGACTTGCCCGGCTACGGCTACGCGAAGACTTCAAAGACTAATCGTAAGCTCTGGGCGAAATTCATTGACGAATACCTTGCAAGCCACCGCGATATTAAGTTCGTCTGCCAGCTTATCGACATGCGCCACCCGCCGCAGGAATCCGACTTGAAGTCATTTGCAAGCCTCGTTGAAAAAAATTTACCCGTGCTTATCGTCGCCACGAAGTCTGATAAGCTTGGCAAGACTCAACGTCAAAAATATCTCGACGTAATTAAAAATTCTCTTGGCGTCGACGAGGAATCAATCTTGCCTTACTCATCAATAAAAAATGAAGGGCGTTCAGAATTGCTTGACGTTATCATAAAGTCTTTGATAAAATAATTCTAACAAAATTGCACTGTTAAGCGTGTGACGGTGCAGGGGAGAGGTTAAGATGACGAGGCTATCATCTTTCGATAAGGCTTTGCTGAATCTTTTGCAGGGCGACATTCCGATTTGCTCTCATCCGTTTGCGGAAATGGCAAGCCGCCTTGACACGGACGAAGACACGGTGCTTAATCGGCTTCGTGAGCTGAAGGCAGCGGGTTTCTTGAGGAGGATAGGGACGTTCTTTGATTCAAATCGTTTGGGCTATCGTGGAACGCTGGTTGCTCTTAAGGTCGAGCCGTCAGCAATCTGCGCGGTCGCTGAGGCAGTCAATCGTTATCCCGGAGCAACGCATAACTACGAGCGCGAAGGGGCTTATAATCTTTGGTTTACGCTATTGACGCCGAACGCCGAATATGAATCGAATGTGCTGGCGGAGATAAGGTCACTAAGCGGCGTGGAAGATATGCTCAAGCTCAAGGCTAACAAGAAGTACAAAATCAATGTGCAGTTCAAACTTCAATGACGCGGGGGGGAATGTGTTGGAAAATTTAAGTCAGCTGGACAAAGAAATCATTAAGGCGTTGCAGGAAGATTTTCCACTGTGCGAAGAACCATATAAAGTTTTGGCTGAACGCGTCGGCATAAGTGAGGAAGAATTTCTGCAACGAGTAAAGGAGCTGGTCGCCGAAAAAAAAATTCGCAAGATGGGAGCGGTGCTCCGACATCGCGAAGTTGGTTTCAATGCAAATGCTCTTTGTGCGTGGAATGTGCCGCCCGATAAATTAGATGACATCGCGCAGGTCATGAGTTCACATGCGGCGGTTTCTCACTGCTACGACAGAACGCCCGCGCCGAATTGGAATTATAATCTTTATACAATGATTCATGCGAAGACCC
>CAMNLS010000060.1 GCA_946543495.1 uncultured Selenomonadales bacterium
TTGCCATGCGGTCGGGGTGGAAAATTTCCAGAGCTTCGAGTTTTTCGCCCATGCCGACGAATTTTATCGGACAACCCGTCGCTGCTTTGATTGAAAGTGCCGCGCCGCCTCGTGCGTCGCCGTCGAGCTTAGTTAAAACAATTCCGTCGACGCCCAGCGCGTTGTGAAAAGTTTCCGCGACGTTGACGGCCTCTTGACCAATCATCGAGTCGACGACCAACAAAATTTCGTGCGGCTTGACAGTCGCTTTAATGTCTTTAAGCTCTTGCATTAAGCGTTCGTCGATTTGCAAGCGGCCTGCCGTGTCGATAATCAAAACGTCGCGGGCGTGCTTGTCGGCAAATTTTATCGAGTCTTTAGCGATTTGAACGGCGTCTTTGATGTCTTCGGTGAAAACAGGAACGTCCGCTTGTTCACCGACAACCTGGAGCTGTTTAATCGCGGCGGGACGATAAATATCTGCGGCGACGAGCGCGGGACGTTTGCCCTGGCGTTTCATCTGCAACGCGAGCTTGCCCGCCGAAGTCGTCTTGCCCGAACCTTGAAGCCCAACCATTAAAATAATCGTCGGCGGGCGCGAGGAAATGTTTAACTTCGCCGCCTTGCCGCCCATGAGGTTTGCAAGCTCTTCGTCGACAATCTTGATGACCGACTGCGCGGGCGTCAAGTTGTTAAGAATTTCCGTTCCGATTGCGCGGGCTTTGACTGCCTTTTCAAAGTCGCGAACGATTTTATAATTCACGTCCGCCGACAAAAGAGCCATTCGCACATCTTTTAACGCCTTGTTAATGTCGTCTTCGGTGAGCTTGCCATGTCCGCGAAGTTTTCGGAAAGCCTCTTGAATGTTTTGGGATAAATCTTCAAACATGAATTTGCCCCTGTCAAAATAATAGGCACTCCCACATTGCGGCAGTGCCGGAATTTACTAACTTGGAGGCGGCACCCAGAATCGGACTGGGGATAGAGGTTTTGCAGACCTCGGCCTTACCACTTGGCTATGCCGCCGCGTCAACGCCTTGAAACGTCAACGCACGCATTATAAACGGTAACCTTTTACAAGTCAAGTTTTTTCTTTTTAACTCTTTGGAACGGTCTTAATCGTGCCGAGCTTCATGATGTCGGAATCTTTCCTGTCGCCGTGAATTTTTATCTTAGCAAGTGCGGCGTCAAGTTCGGCAAGCTCTTTGATACTCAATTCAACGTCAGCCGCTCCGAAGTTTTCTTTAAGGCGTTCGTTGCGTCTCATGCCGGGTATCGGAACGACGAAATCATTTTTGCACATCAGATAAGCTAACGAAACTTGCGCGGGCGTCGCGGACTTATCAGCGGCGAATTGCTTTATCAAGTCTAGCAATGCTTGATTAGCGTCCATGTTTTCTTTGGCAAAGCGCGTGATGACTCTGCGCACGTCGTCGCCCTCGAACTTTGTTTGACTGTTATACTTGCCGCTAAGGAAGCCGCCCGCCATAGGGGAATACGCCACGAATCCGATATTGAGTTCGCCGCAAAGGGGAATGACTTCCGTCTCGTATTTGCGTTCCATGATTGAATATTCGCTTTGAACGGCGGTTAGCGGCGTGACGGCGTGGGCGCGTTTAATCTCTTCAGCGGTAGCCTCAGAGACGCCCCAGCCGCGAATCTTCCCTTCCTTTATGAGTTCGCCCATCCACTCGGCGACCTCCGCCACGTCACGATTCGGCGGCACGCGGTGTTCATAGTATAAATCAACGTAATCTGTCTGCAGACGCTTAAGCGACGCATCAAGAGCCGCGCGAACTCCTCGACGTGACGTTTTGCCTTCGGGAATTTCTTCAGTGGCGATAAAAAGTTCGGGCGTGAACTTCGTAGCGAGAATGATTTTATCGCGGAACGGTTTAATCGCCTTGCCAACGAGAATTTCATTTTCGCCCGCGCTGTAAGCCTCCGCCGTATCGAAGAACGTGCAGCCGTAGTCCTCGTAAGCCGAACGCATGAGCCGAATTGATTCAGCCTCCGTCGGGCAAGCTCCATAGCCATGAGTGAATCCCATACAGCCCATGCCGATTGCCGAGACTGTTAAGTCACGCAACTTTCTTTCCTTCATGTCAAACACCTCCGCGCAGATTATATCAGCTTGCAGTAACTTCAAGTCAATAGATAAAACTTGACGGACGCGGCGAATTGTTTTACATTGCGCAGAGAAAATTTTTAAGGAGGCGACGAGGATTAACGAGCAAAAGATTTTCGGCGAAACGATTATCGTCGCGGCGAACGGCGTACACATTCGGGCGAAGAGCGAAGGGCAACAAAATTATATTGATACGATGCGTCGGCATGTCGTGACGTTCGGCGTGGGCGCGGCGGGCACTGGTAAAACTTTTTTGGCGGTGGCAATGGCGGCATATTATCTGCGCGTCAAGGAAGTAAGGAAAATAATTTTGACGCGACCTGCAGTTGAGGCGGGCGAACGACTTGGTTTTTTGCCCGGCGACATGCAAGAGAAGGTTGACCCTTACTTGCGACCGCTTTACGATGCTTTGAAGGAAGTCTGGGGCTTTGACCTTTACCAAAAATTTTTTAATCGCGGCGTGATAGAAATTGCCCCGCTTGCCTATATGCGCGGGCGGACGTTGAGCGACGCTTTTATAATTCTCGACGAAGCACAGAATACGACTTCGAAGCAAATGAAAATGTTTTTGACGCGGCTGGGCTTCGGCTCGCGCATGGTGATAACTGGTGACTTAAGTCAGATTGATTTGCCACGCGGAATGACTTCGGGGCTTGTGGAGGCTGTGGAGATTTTGAATAATGTTCGGGGCGTCGGCATAGCGCAGTTGAGTTCGGCGGACGTGGTTAGGCATGAAGTAGTTTCGAGAATCGTGGAGGCTTATGATAGACATATGAATCAACTTTCTTTCAGCGAAGAAAGAAAGTAGCAAAGAAATTCGCCTCGCGGGGGCGTGCCGCTATGAATCATCCATGATTCAAACGCGGCTGAGCCGTCATCCATGACGGCTCTAATCTTGTTGGGGCGGCTCAATAAAAAATTTTTGGTGGTGAGATTTTGAACACGACGATTAGTTTTGAACCGGATACCTTGACGATTGAAGATAGTTTGTTTGAAGAAATTTTGCGTGCGGCGAACGTCGTCGGGGAGATTTACGGCGTAGAGAATGCGGAGCTTAGCATAACTTTGACGGACGACCAACACATTCACGCCTTGAATAAAAAGTTTCGCGGCGTAGACAGGGCGACGGACGTTTTATCTTTTGCGTTCAGGGAGAGCGACGAGCCGGAAGTCATCGGTGCGGACTTTGAAGTTTTAGGCGACGTGATAATTTCGCTGGAGCGGGCAAAAGTTCAAGCGGAGGACTTTGGGCATTCGTTCCGACGCGAGATTATTTTTCTGGAAGTGCATGGGCTGTTACATTTGCTGGGCTACGATCACATTGACGACGACGAACGGCAGGAGATGGAAGCGGAGCAACGTTTCATCATGGACAAGTTGAAAATTTTAAGGGAGTGAGACTTTATACCTAATCGGATTGACGGGCGCGCAAGCGTGACGCTTGACCCAGTTGTCGCGGCGGAGCTAGCGGCTTAGTCAGAGCTTACAACCGCGCTCGTACGCAACGCTAGCGCATTGCTAGCAACGTGATGTTGCATACAATGGGCGCGTTGATTTGTATTGTGATAACCTAGAGCTGATAACTGTCTTTAAATCTTTTATGGGAGGAAAACATCTTTGTATATAATTGGATTGACGGGCGGCATTTCGTGCGGGAAGTCCGCCGTTGCAGATATATTGCGACGCTGTAGAGGTGCAACGACTCTTGATATTGATAAAGTGACTCATCAACTGCTGGAGCCGGGCGGCGAACTCTTCGATATTTACGTTCGACACTTCGGCGATTACATCGTCACGCAAGAAGGCGGCTTGAATAGAAAATTAATCGGCGAAATAATTTTTAATCACCCCGACGAACGCGCATGGATTAATTCAGTGGCTCATCCAATTCTTTTAAACAAGGCGCGAGATTTTTTGGTTGAGTGCTCGGAAGCTGGAGTTAGGCTCGTGGTCTTGGAAGTGCCGCTGTTGTTCGAGGCGGGCTGGGAACATTTATTCGACGAGATTTGGGCGGTCTACACCACGCCAGGCACGCAACTTCAACGCCTCATGCAACGCGATAAATTAACAAAGCAACAGGCACTTACTAGAATCAAGGCGCAAATGTCGCCGAAAGAGATTCGCAAGCGCGCCGACGTTAAGATAAAAAATTACGGCGGCTATAAAATAACTCGTCGTCAAGTATTCGCGGCACTCAAACGTAGAACTTTTTAGCAGGAAAATCATCACGGCGGCAGAATCAAGACATAAAATTTAAAGCGGAGGCTACAAGATGAAGAAACGAATCAAAATGGCGATGGGTGTAGGGCTTGCGGCTTTGGCATTAATAGTGGCGGGCGGCGGATATTACTTTTTTCACACGGACACCGACACGCCCGATGGTGTGATAAATACGGTTAGGCAATCAATCGAGGAGCACGACACTAAAACTTTTCACAGCGTGGTTAATGTTGATGGCGTGCTTGAGTCGGGCTACGATGGCTTTGTTGAGGTAGTGACTTCACCCGATATTGTGACGCTGGCTGATACAAGAGAAGTTATCAAAGACTTTACGCAAATACTTCGCGACCCGATGTTGATTAGCTTAAGGGCGACTGTCGATTCTTATGTTGCCACGGGTAACTTGAGCGCGGAAGACAATGCCGGCGTAATGGAATTGCTTGAGAGGACGGGGCTTAAAGATATTGAACTGCGCAACGTAAAGAACGTGCAGATAAACAACGACAATCATAACGAAGCCTTTGCCGATGTGATAATCTTTCAACCGGAGCTTGATAGAGAATTCCCGATTCAATTTGTTTTGACTCGCGACGAAGATGATAAATGGCAAGTCAATCGCGTGAAGAACTTTAAAGAATACGTCGAACAGATTGCAATAGTAAGGCGGGCGCAACTTGATGATTACTTAAAGCAGTCGGGAGAGATAAACAATAAGCACGAAGTGACAATGCGCGAAGTGGAGAAAAAATACGACGCGATACTTTCCGCCGGTAACTTGGCTGATAAAAATACGCGCGCCGAGTTAAAGGCTTTGGCTAATGACGTATTCAAAAAGGATTGGGAAGAACGCAAGCAGGAATTGTTTACGTTGCCCGTGCCCAAAGAGGCTGAGGCTTTGCATAGTCACTACATGAAGATTTGCGATTTGGCAATATCCGCGACGCAGGATTATTCCAAGTGGATGGACGACATGAACCCCGCGACGATTAAACAAGCGGAAGAAAAGATTCATCAAATGCAAACGCTCACGGCAGAGGCGGCCGCCATGGCTAAGCGCATGACATCTTAAACATTTTTAGGAGGAGATTGCAGAGCATGAAACATGTTTTATCAGTTTACGTCGAGAATCAACCGGGTGTCTTGGTGCGTGTGGCAAGCATGTTCAGCCGCCGCGAATTTAATATAGATAGCCTGTCAGTCGGCATAACTCAATCGCCTGAATTCTCGCGGATAACGGTTGTCGTACACGGCGACGGAAATTTAATAGACCAAATGATTAAGCAACTGGAGAAAATGCCCGTCGTGCAAGCGGTGCAACGTTTGGATTCAGCGACGGCAGTGACGCGCGGCATGACAATGATAAAAGTTTCAGCCGACGACAGCACACGCCTTGACGTATTGAAAATGGCGGAGCTTTTCCGCGCTCACGTGGTAGACGTTCAGCCAACGACGCTAATTTTCGAGATAACCGGCAACGACGAGAAAGTCACGGCGTTTACAAGGCTCCTCGCGCCCTATGGAATATTAGAAGTCATTCGCACAGGGCTTATTGCTCTTGAACGCGGCGAAAATACAATCAACGATTATCATCAAGTCCGCGAATACTACGGCAAGAATTTATTGTAAGCAGATAAGAGAAAACCCCACGTAGCTTGAAACGCTGCGCGGGGTTCTTTTGTTTAAGGAAAGTTATTTTTGCATGTGGAGATTCACGAAAGCTTTTATCTCGGCGAAGGAGTCGACGCTTTCTTGAAGGTCGGGAAAAAGCATTGCGAAATCGTGCGGCATGCCTTGATAGACCGACAACGTGACGTTAAGTTCATCAGCCGTTGCCTTCTTCAAAAGTTCAATGCCCTCATCGACGAACAGTTCATAGCCGCCGATTTGAATCAGTATGGGCGGCAAGTTTCTTAGGTCGGCGTAAATCGGAGACAAGCGCGGGTCGTTCAAAGGGATTGTTCCGCCGTACACGGGATTAGCAACGCCGTTATACATCACGGGATTTGTTTTGCCTAACACCAAATCGCGGTCGGCGTTGGTTGTTCGTGATGGCAGATTAGTTTCAAAAGTCGTCCACGGCGAAATTAGAATCAGCATGGCAGGTTGCGGAAGAGCATTTTCCTTGAGATAGAGTGAAAGCTCCAACGCCAGATTTCCGCCCGCCGAGTCGCCGAAGACGATGATATTTTCCGGTTTGTTCCCGCGCTTTAAAATTTCAAGGTAAGCCTTCGCGGCGTCGTCAAGAGCGGCAGGATAAACATTCTTAGGCGCAAGGCGATAATCAACCATGTAAACTTCCTTAGCGTCAGTCAAGACGGCTTGTTTAACAGCAAGGTCACGATACCAATCACTAAGTGCGCCGATATAGCCGCCGCCGTGCAGTTGCAAGACAACGCGTTTAGACCTTTTCTGCTTTGGATTAGCAAGCCGCTCGACGTTGACGCCGTTGACATCAATTTTCTCGTAAGTCCACTTATCGGGCGCGGCAAAGAAATTGGGATTCGCTTTGTAGAATTTATTCATCTCCTGCGCAATGTAAATCTGCTTAGCGTCGTTAGTGAAGACTTTACCCGACACAGGCAGTTCCCACGCCGGAGCCGCCAAGCTCGTATTCGTCATCAAACTAAAGCTCAACAATCCCGCCGCAACTATTTTACTAAGTTTCATTCGTCATTCCTCCTTGCAAAAGTTTTTCGGCGCGTGAAAAATTTTTCCTGCCCTGTAGATATATTGTATTCATGAACAGAAATGCTTGCATAGTCTAACTTTTATGTTATAATGCGTTCCGTTATTGAAAGTAATTCACAGGAGGCAATTCAAAATGAAAATAGGAATCATCGGATACGGCAACCTTGGACGCGGCGTTGAGTGCGCGATAAAAGAAAATCCCGATACTGAGCTTGTGGCAGTCTTCACGCGTCGCGACCCCGCTAAGGTCA